>NZ_JBFSSD010000008.1:0-150237 GCF_041466145.1 Vibrio sp. 10N.239.312.D08
CCACTTGCGGAGAGCCTGTTAATGCGGCGGACACACTAGATGTCATCTAACGAATAAGGCACCGCAGTCGCGCAAGTCATCAGGGCCACGACGGATGCGAATCGTCGATAAGTAGGCCGAATGTAGAGCGGCAGTCCAAAACCCATCAACATAAGTTTAGCGGATGTTTGACAACCGGGGGAATCCATGTAGCCGCATTAAGCGGACAAAAATTGTGGGTTATAATGTGTAGCGAAGCGAAACGTAACCCACTGTTTTTGTTCCGTTTAAACGCCTTGTTATGTTCATTTTTATGAACTAAAAAAGAGACATTGACCTTGATGTGTTAATTTTCAAATCACTGTTAAACTCTGAATTTATAAGCTGTAACAAAAGGGAAATACAATTATTTGCAGTTTCACTGCTCACTACTAGATTCGAACCGTGCACCATCTTATTTCGTTCTTTTCTACATTTAGAAATACTAGAATAAAGGTCATACGTTATTAACTCGAGTAGTTCCAAAATTTCGACTACTTTTGCTACTTCCATTTCTTCTACAAGATATTTACACCGACCGTTATTAAAACGTTTGGTACCTTTACTTTTATCAACGGTGTAGT
Source organism: Vibrio sp. 10N.239.312.D08 (assembly GCF_041466145.1). Taxonomy (NCBI): domain Bacteria; kingdom Pseudomonadati; phylum Pseudomonadota; class Gammaproteobacteria; order Vibrionales; family Vibrionaceae; genus Vibrio; species Vibrio sp. 10N.239.312.D08. Next base: position 603 of record NZ_JBFSSD010000008.1, read on the forward strand.
TAATAGAAGGCTCTTCCAAATGCAACTTTAGCTTTCTCTTTAGCAATATTTCGATATCAAACCACGATAACGCTAAAGCAAGGTTATTATTTCCTGACTGATAATGAACTAGTGACCTTGCTAAGTTTGCTACATGAGAAATAGCCTTAGCTTTAATAATACTTTTAAAGCGTACTAAACAATGTTCGAAATATTCTTCGAATAGGAACTGCTGAGCACAAAAAACTCGTGTTCGGTTGCTATCAAACATTCTAATTTTGGTCTTATTACTCTCTGAAGTTAGCCCCTCAAACCTCATGTCTTCTTTTAGTATAAGTGCATCTTCCCTAGTAATATCGTGTACACCGCTAAGATCACTTTTGAAACCAGAAATTAAAGATGCTGTCATTAAAGCAACTTGAAATGCATTTATATGATCAACATACAATCTCCATTTCTCGGTTGACCTATCGTTACAATGTTCAGCCATACTTTGTGGACTTGGATAATCACTTTCTATACTTTTAATCCTGATCCCAAATAAACCATCTCTAGTAACTGTTATTTTAAAGTCATCTGAATCATGGGTAATGATTATTTTATCGAGATCATCCAGGCTTGACTTATTGATCAGGGGGGTCTTATCAGTTAGTAAATGCATATCGTTTTTACCAACTACGACTAATTCTTTCTGAGTGTAAAAACCTATATACATACGATGCTCTTTATTATTCATTATCAGTAAGCCATGACATGACGGCATGAACATAACAGCTATATTAGACAGAATAATTCTGCATTTTGTCCCCGAAACAATTCTGTCTAGTTTCCAAGACACACTACACTTAGTCTAATAACTCATTTAATAACATTATCTTACCTACTTATCTTCGTATCAAACATGACGAAAAGCAGAAATTTTCCATATAGTTTCTGCAAAATGCAGAAAACTCTCCAATATGTGAGTAAACCGCAGCTCGATAATGAATAGTCATATCTTTGAATATCGTGTTTTCAAACAAAAACGCCGACGTAATTGTCGGCGCTTAACTCTTGGTATTAATAGTTTAGAGGTAGTAACTACTTCGCCATGGTACTCAAAAACTCGGCTTCGAACTCTTCATCGGCTTCTCGGGTTAAGCACTCCACCAGCCAGTCGATGCTTTGATGGTCTAGCTTACTGTTCACCACGAAGGCTTGCTTTACGCCAGACTGACCCAGCTTGGCAGAGCCGTAGTTCTTGAATGATTTATTGCCGTGGTAATGGAGTGATTTAATCGCTTCTGCGTCAGGTTCTGGCAAGGCATCGAGGGTATTAGCAAGCTGAATAACCAGCTCCATAGGGTTCTTAGATGATGAGATGCGATACAGAAAACCGCCCTCCACTCTTTGGCGAACCCAGTAATCAAAGCCACTGCAGTCCATCACTTTGTCGCTGACCAGTGCGGCTTCACTGCGATAGCCACACGGTTCAACCACCACTGGGGTGTGTTTGAATTCTGGCTGGCCTGATGCGGCATCGGTATGAGGCAAGATCAGGTCACATGGTTTACTGTCTTTGGCGGTCGGTGCGTTCCAATGAATCGGCATGAAAACTTGTTCACGGCGCATCTCTTTGGTCACTACTAATCGCGCTTGGCACTCCCCTTGTGCGCTGCGCACTTTCACCACTGGGTTAATAGTGGCGTGGTTGAACGCATCTAGCCCAAACTCATCCAAGTTTAGTTCCGAAACCGTATCTGGGTGCATCGCAACAAAAGGCTCAGGGGTATGCTCACCTAAACCTGCCGCCAAGCCTGTGCGGCTCATGGTGTGCCATTGGTCTCGGATTCGCCCTGTGTTCATGATAAGTGGGAATTCAAGGCTGGTATCGGCAATCGGTTTGTCGTGCTCAACTGCAATAAACTGCGCTTTGCCTGATTCGGTAAAGAACTCACCATTGGTGAACATGCGCTGTTCGATGATCTCAGGTTGATACTCAAGTACTGGCCATTGCTGTGGAGTGAGTTCGCCATAGCCTTTTTCATCCAGTTGCGTGAGTCCAATTAAGCACAAATCACGCGCTTTGCCCGTTTCATTACCGAGCGCTGTCATCTCGCAATACTCTTTGAATATCTCGCCTTCGTGGCGGAACTCGAACTGCTCTTTGAATCCCATTTTTTGAGCGACTTCTTTCAATATCCACCAATCGGGTTTGGCTTCCCCTGGGCTTGGTAATACACGGCGTTGGCGTGAGATTCGGCGTTCAGAGTTGGTCACAGTGCCCGACTTCTCGCTCCACCCCTGCGCGGGCAGCACTACATCGGCCAAGCGAGTGGTTTCAGTGTCGGCAATGCAGTCCGACACCACCACAAACGGGCACTTCTCTAATGCGGTTTTGATCTTTTCACTGTCAGGCAGGCTCACAACTGGGTTCGTTGCCATGATCCACACCGCTTTGATTTTTCCCTCATTCATCGCATCAAACAGGTCGATCGCTTTTAATCCCGCATGAGTGGCTAGGTTGTCGGTCTGCCAAAATTCACTCACCGTTTGGTGTGATCGCGGATCACCAAACTCAAAGTGCGCCGCTAAAGTATTGGCTAGGCCGCCCACCTCACGCCCGCCCATCGCGTTCGGTTGTCCTGTGACAGAGAATGGCCCCATTCCCGGCTTGCCGATTTTTCCGGTGGCTAAATGGCAGTTAATAATGGCATTCACCTTGTCACACCCTTGTGTCGATTGGTTCACGCCTTGGGAGTAAATGGTTAGCACCTTCTCGTTCGATGCAAACAAACTGTAGAACTGTTTCAGCTGCTGCTCTGTTAACCCTGTGAGCTCAGGAACGCTTTTGTCGCCCCAGCCTGATTCGGTATAGCGATATTGAGTCGCAGATCGAATCGATTCAGTAAAGCCTTGAGTGTGGTTTTCTATGTAGTCTGCATCTAGCTTGTCGTTATCGTCGAGGTAGCCCAATAAACCATTGAACAACGCCACGTCTGAGCCGGATTCCAATGCCAAGTGAATGTCTGCGATTTCACAGGTGTCGGTATAACGCGGGTCGATGACGATGACTTTCAATGCAGGGTTGGCTTGTTTTGCGGCTCTTAACCTTTGGAAAAGTACCGGGTGACACCATGCTAGGTTCGAGCCTGTAATCACGACCAGATCGGCTTGCTCGAGATCTTCATAGCAAACCGGCACTGTGTCTGCACCAAATGCACGCTTATGCCCGACCACGGTTGAAGCCATACACAGCCTAGAATTACTGTCGATGTTGCCACTGCCGATGAAGCCTTTCATCAGTTTATTGGCAACATAATAGTCTTCGGTAAGCAGCTGACCAGATACATAGAACGCAACCGAATCGGCCCCAAATTCTTCGATGGTTTGATTGAATTTGTCTGCGACCAACTGAGTGGCATTGTTCCAATCTAGCTCTTGTTTTTGCTCATTCTGAATATGAGCAGGCTGTGTAAGACGACCTAAAGGCGTGACGGTGTCGCCGAGCGCAATCCCTTTAGTGCATAGCTTTCCATAGTTTGATGGATGATCTTTATCACCACGCACTTCTAGTTTTCCTAACGATGTCGGTCTCGCTTCTATTCCACACCCTACACCACAATAAGCACAGGTCGATTTTATCCAGCCGCTGTTTGAATCGGTCATCCGTTTCTCACTCAATTATCCATAATTGTAATAACTAAAAATAAGCAAATAACACGCCACTTAATAGCAGCTGATGAATAGCAAATAATTTCATCTAAAAACAACAACTTAATAAAAACACAAATATCAACAACGAACCAAACAGAACTTAACCAAGATAGAAACTTAATTTTTGCACCATCTTGCAGAAAGTTGCACCACAAACGCTCATTTATATAAATATAACAAAATTTTTACATACCACTTTAGGGGTAATTACGTGCCACCTGCAATTTTTAAATCACTGAAATATATATATTAAATTTTATTTAAATGAACAAATCGCAATCTGGCACCCTCCTTGCTCAACTAAAAACCAAGAGTTGGAAAAAACATTTTTTGTTTTTCTTGATGATTATGAATTGAGTGGAATCTCAACCCGGTATTCATCTGCTAACTACTAGAAATTAGATGCTAGTGATGATAATGCCGAGAATAAGGAATGGATTATGAGCAAGAAGAAAATCGTCGTTGTTGGTAACGGCATGGTTGGACACAAATTTATCGACAACATCCTGCAATCAGACAGTGATGAATTTGATGTGATTACTTTTAGTGAAGAGCCAAGGTTAGCGTACGACCGTGTTCAGCTGACGGCTTACTTTAATGGTAAAAGTGCTGATGACCTGTCATTGACCAGTGAAGAGTATTACCAAAGCAACGGCGTGAACTACTTGTTGAACCAGAAGGTTGCCAAGCTAGACACTGCCAATCAACAAGTCATCACTGAAAGTGGTCACGTTGAAAGTTACGACAAGCTAATCTTGGCGACGGGCTCTTTCCCTTTTGTTCCCCCTATTCCCGGTAACGATCAAGAACACTGTCACGTTTATCGGACTATTGAAGACTTAGACGCAATTGAACTATCAAGCAAAGGTAGCAAATCTGGCGTGGTGATTGGTGGTGGTCTGCTTGGCTTAGAGGCCGCAAACGCAGTCAAAAACCTTGGCTTAGAAACCCATGTGGTTGAATTTGCGCCTCGCCTGATGGCGGTTCAATTAGATGACGGTGGCGGTGCCCTATTACGCAGAAAAATTGAAGACCTTGGTGTGCAAGTTCATACCGAGAAAGCGACCTCTGAAATAGTCGACGGAGAAAACGCTCGCTACCGTATGAACTTTGCAGACGGCACCCACCTTGAAACCGATATGATCGTGTTCTCTGCGGGTATTCGCCCTCAAGATGCCTTAGCTCGCAGCTCTGATATCGCCATTGGTGAACGTGGCGGCATTGTGATTAACGATCACTGCCAAACCAACATCGACAACGTGTATGCGATTGGTGAATGTGCCCTTTGGGACAACAAGATCTTCGGCTTAGTCGCCCCTGGCTATTCAATGGCGAAAATCGCGGCTGCGCATATTGTCTCTGACGGTACTGACGACGCTGCATTCACTGGCGCAGACATGAGCACCAAGCTCAAACTGCTTGGCGTCGATGTTGCCAGTATTGGTGAAGTGCACGGCAAGACGGAAGGCGCTCAATCGTATACTTATAACGATGAAATTGAACAAGTTTATAAACGCTTGATCATCTCGGCTGACGGCACGAAAATTGTCGGTGCCGTATTGGTCGGTGATGCAGAAGCCTACGGTTCGCTACTGCAAATCAAGCAAAATGATATGCCCCTTCCTGAAAACCCATCAGTGCTAATTTTACCTAACGTGGCCGATGATTCTGGCTCTGCAATGGGTGTTGAAGCTCTGCCTGATAGCGCTGTGATCTGTTCATGTTTTGATGTGACCAAAGGCGATATTAAAGAGGCCGTTTCAGCTGGCTGCACCACGATGGCTGCATTGAAAGAAACCACGAATGCTTCAACAGGTTGTGGCGGTTGTTCTGCCCTTGCGAAACAGGTTCTCGATAGCGAGCTAAGTAACCTAGGTGTGGAAGTCTCTAACGATATCTGTGAGCACTTTGCTTATTCTCGCCAAGAGCTTACCGACATCATTCGCGTCAACAAAATCAAGACCTTCGACGAGCTGTTAGATTCTCACGGCAACGGATTGGGCTGTACTGTGTGTAAACCGGCTGTCGGTTCGATTCTGGCTTCGTACTGGAACGATTACATCCTTGAAGATCAACATATCGAGCTGCAAGACACCAATGACATCTACCTTGGCAACATGCAAAAAGACGGCACTTACTCGGTAGTTCCGCGTATTGCTGGCGGTGAAATCACTCCAGATAAATTGATTGTTTTAGGCGAAGTCGCTAAAGAGTTCGACCTGTACACCAAAATCACGGGCGGTCAGCGTGTCGACTTGTTTGGCGCACAGCTTAACGAACTGCCTATCATCTGGAAAAAGCTGATTGATGCAGGTTTTGAAACGGGCCACGCCTACGGTAAATCGGTTCGTACCGTGAAATCTTGTGTCGGTAGCACTTGGTGTCGATACGGCGTCGACGACAGTGTTGGCTTAGCGATTCGTCTTGAGAACCGCTACAAAGGCCTGCGTTCACCACACAAGATCAAGTTTGCGGTTTCTGGCTGTACTCGTGAATGTGCAGAAGCCCAATCAAAAGATTTTGGCATTATCGCCACCGACAAAGGTTGGAACCTCTACATCTGTGGTAACGGCGGTATGCGCCCTCGCCATGGTGACCTTTTCGCTACCGACCTTGATGAAACCACACTCATTAAATACATCGACCGCGTTTTGATGTTCTACACACGTACCGCAGACCGCTTACAGCGTACATCGGTATGGATGGAGAACCTTGAAGGCGGCATCGAATACCTCAAGCAAGTCGTGATTGAAGACAAGCTCAACGTAGCTGAAGAACTCGAAGCGGACATCGCACTCAACATCGAGAAGTACCAGTGTGAATGGAAAACCACCATTGAAAACCCTGAGAAGATGAAGCGCTTCCAGCACTACATCAACAGTGAAGAAATGGACACTAGCCTCTCTTTCATCAAAGAGCGAGAGCAGCGTTTTCCTAAGCCGAGCTTGAGTGATGCTTCGAATTCAAAACGCGATGAAAAGCTCGCTAAAGCAGACCAAATCGAAGTGACTGAGGTTTCATAAATTTCATCAGGTTCATCAGGTTCATCAATAAAAAAATAAAAACTCAATTTTAGACTAGGAGAAAGTCATGGAAAATTGGACAACCGTATGCAGCACTAGCGATCTAACCCCAAACGGGGGAATTTGCGCCAAAGTAGACGATAACCAAGTGGCTATTTTTTACTGCAAGCGCAGCGACACGCTTTATGGGCTCTCTAATTACGACCCTATCGGCAAGGCGAATGTGATGTCACGTGGTATAATTGGTTCATTAAGCGGAGAACCTTACGTGGCCTCACCCTTATACAAGCAGCATTACCACTTAGAAACTGGCGAATGTCTTGAACAGCCTGAGCTCAAGCTCGTGAAATTTGAAGTTCGCAAACAAGGAGAACAAGTTCAAGTTCTCGCACCACTTACTATCGCCAGTTAACTAAACCGCCGACACCATCATGCAAACGCTTATTAGCGTGCGCAATTTCGGCACAGGGTTTATGCACATTAAAAGCGTTCTAAGTTCGGAAGTAACGCAGGTGCACAAACCGGGTAATTTTCCAGATTTAAAGGATTTAAACCATGGATAACACTAAATTTTCGCTGCTTTCATTTACGGGTAAGATGAAGGTCTTACACCTAAGCTGGATGGCCTTTTTCATTACCTTTGTTGTGTGGTTCAACTTTGCCCCACTACTGCAAATGGTAAAAACTACGCTTGGTCTTTCTACTGAAGAGATCAAAACCCTCCTGATCCTCAACGTTGCATTGACCATTCCGGCACGTGTCGCAATAGGCATGCTAACCGATAGATACGGCCCAAGGTTGGTTTACTCTTCGCTACTCGCGGTCTGTTCTATCCCTTGTTTCATGTTTGCTCTGGCAGACTCTTTCATTCAAGCAGCAATCGCTCGTTTCCTACTGGGCTTCATTGGTGCAGGTTTCGTTGTCGGTATTCGTCTTGTGTCTGAATGGTTCCCACACAACGAACTGGGTACTGCAGAAGGTATTTACGGCGGCTGGGGTAACTTCGGTTCAGCAGCAGCGGCGTTCACACTTCCAACTCTCGCTCTAGCGTTTGGTGGTGAAGACGGCTGGCGTTATGCGGTCGGTATTACCGGCGTAATGAGCTTAGCGTTCTCGTTTATCTTCTACAAAAACGTGTCAGATACACCAAAAGGTTCGACTTACTTCAAGCCTGCTCAAGTAACAGCAATGGAAGTGACATCAAAGGGTGACTTTTTCTTCCTACTTATTATGAAGATCCCTATGTATGCCGCTTTAGCGCTACTGACTTGGAAGCTATCACCAAGCAACATCAACATGTTGTCTGACATGGCGGTTTACTCTGTGTATGCAGGTTTAGCAGCACTTTACGTGTACGAAGTGTCGCAAGTTTGGAAAGTAAACAAGAACGTATTTAAAGAAGAAGTGCCTGAGATTCACCAGTACAAGTTCAAGCAAGTAGCGGTACTTAACGTATTGTACTTCGCAACATTTGGTTCTGAACTGGCTGTGGTTTCTATGCTGCCACTGTTCTTCTCTGAAACCTTTGAATTAACACCGGTTCTTGCAGGTATGGTTGCATCGGCTTATGCCTTTATGAACCTAATGTCTCGCCCAGGTGGTGGTTGGATTTCAGATAAATTCGGTCGTAAACCAACACTGCTTATTCTAACGATTGGTCTTGCTGTGGGTTACTTCGCAATGGGTCAAGTCGACAGCACATGGCCTGTATGGCTAGCGGTTGTTGCGGCGATGGCGTGTTCTTTCTTCGTGCAAGCGGGTGAAGGTGCGGTATTCGCAACGGTTCCTCTAATCAAGCGTCGTATGACAGGTCAAATTGCAGGTATGACGGGCGCTTACGGTAACGTGGGTGCAGTAGTTTACCTAACTGTGTTGTCATTCGTGAGCTACCAAACCTTCTTCTTAGTGATTGCTGCAACAGCGGTACTTGGCTTTGTGACTCTACTGTTCATGGAAGAGCCTAACGGTCAAATCGCCGAAGTAAACGACGATGGCAGTGTCACGCTGATTAATGTTTCAAGCTAGGTCTGTACTATGAAGCTTTGATATTATTGAATCGGGAGAAGCACCTTAGCGGATACATCAATGCTAGGTGCTTCGTTCAAAGGCTCTAAGTTCACTAGGGCTTTTGTTCTTCCTAGGATGTTCTGTCAAGGAAGCGGGAAGAAGAACAGTTAAGAAGAAGATCAGTTATGACAATTTCATTCAGCCAAGGGCAAGTCGTCACGCCAGAATCCAACAACCAGTTAACGCTTAAGTTTGGTGGTTATTCGAATAAAGGCATACGTGATGAAAATCAAGACGCCATCATTGTAAAGCACCCCAAAACTCGTACTGAGCAAGAGTTTAAAGGCAGTGTTGCCTGTATTGCAGACGGGGCAAGTTGCAGTGAATACGGCCAGAAAGCCAGTCACACTAGCGTGATGCAGTTTATCGACGACTATTACGCAACTCCCCAAAGCTGGAGCATTCAACGTTCGGCGCAAAAGGTCTTAACGTCCCTCAATTCTTGGCTCTTCAACACGTCTGTTTCTAATATTCATCCCGCACAACAAGTGAACCACAATGCCCTCGTTTCGACGTTCAGCAGCGTGATATTAAAATCAAACACCGCACATATATTCCACGTTGGCGACAGCCGCATTTACTTACTCAGAGATGGAGAATTACGCCAACTGACCCGCGACCACACCCGTAAAAATATGGGACAGAAGCATTATCTTACACGCGCCTTAGGCATGGACAACCAACTCAACGTTGACTATCAAACCCTGCCTATCAAGAAAAACGACTGCTTTATCCTGACATCTGATGGCGTGCACGAGTTTGTCTCTCCCAACACCTTCAAGGAACACATCGACAAACCCGGAGCGGATTTCGAATACGCGGCACAAACCATCTGTAACACGGCTTTAAGCCACAATAGCTCGGACAACGTGAGCTGCTTGATTGTGCAAGTCAGCCATCTGCCTAAACCTTCGCTGATTGAGTTCCATGAGAAGCTGGCTAAACGTGCTATCCCACCCGCTTTAAAGCTCGGGCAAAGTATCGACAACTTCATGGTACTTGAGGTGTTGTATGCAGGATCTAGAAGCCATGTGTATCGTGTGATGCAGAAAGAGACACAGACCGAGTTCGTGCTGAAAGTCCCTTCCGTCCAATATCACGATAGCCCTTCGCAACTCAGAGCTTTCTTTAATGAACAATGGGCGGGGATCTTGTTAAAAAACAAGAGAGTAATGAAGGTTTACCCGACGCCAGAGAACTCGCAATTCTTATACCAAATCTGCGAATGGGTTGAAGGCATCACGCTAAGACAATGGATGTACGACAATCCAAAACCGTCACTCAATGAAGTACGCGACATACTAGAAAAAATCACACAAGGCATTCGAGTATTACAACGTGCAGACATGGTGCACCGAGACTTAAAACCGGAAAACATCATGATTCAACGTGATGGTGAGGTAAAAATCATCGACCTTGGTGCGGTGTTAGTGAGAGGCCTTGAAGAGGGAGAGCTCACCGACAAAGACGACACACCATTAGGCGCGGTCAATTACATAGCGCCAGAGACCATCAAGCACAACAGCGCGACCACCAGCTCAGATCTGTTCTCTATCGCTGTGATCGGCTATGAGATGCTAACCGGTGCATTGCCCTACTCTGAAATGACTGCCCAATCGCTTAAACAATCTCGCCACCATCAATGGGAATACCAACCCATAACTCAGAAACGAGCGGACTTACCAAGTTGGGTGGATTTAGTGTTACAAAAAGCCTGCGCGGAATCGCCAAGCGAACGTCATCAAGTGTTAGGGGATTTTGTGGCAGACCTTTACACACCAAACCAAAGCTTGGTGAAAAGCAAAGCCAAGCAACCTTTGATAAACCGAAACCCAATCCAGTTTTGGAAAGTGTTGGCCTTGTTGCTCGGCATTGTTGCCATTGTGGAAATGGGCTTATTGCTGAGTTCAAATTAATTACAGGTTCGAGCTAAGTGCCCAAGTCCAACCTAGCTTGTGTAAACTAACTGGAATTAGCCTCGTTTTACTAAGCTTCTTGGTACTAACTCGATACCCGCTTGGTAACGTTTAGCAGACGCGTTCAAAGCAAGTGCAAAGGCGCTGTCTGCAATCACTTCGAATTGCTGTGGCAATGAATGAACTTTAAAAGGTAAGAAGTCCAATAAACGGTTATCACCAAAGGTTGCCAGTTTCACTTGCTTGATCAGCTCTGGCTTTTCAACCATCACATCCAATACACCTTCTAGCAAAGTGTAAGACATAGTGACAATCGCATCGGGCACTGTGCCTTTGGCAATCCAACCCTCAAAAATCTCACGTCCTGATCCTCGGTCAAAGTGCTCGCCATAACCGACAACCATCGGCTTGTTTTCGGTTAGCCCTGTTTGTTGAGTATGTGCTTTATTCGCAGCTTCAAAACCGAGCTGACGTTCACGTGAAATGTTCAGATCAGGCAGTGCACCAATCAAACCAACACTATGAATACTGTCATCAAGAATCGAATGCGTCAGTTCAAATGCAGCTTCGAAATCTTCACTGATCACACAGGCAAAGTGCTCATCATCTAAAGGACGGTCAATCGCAATAACGGGTGTGCCTGAGTTTTGCAACTTCAAGTAGAACTCATTGGCGTCTGGCATAGAGCTCGCCACCAGCAAGGCATCGATACGACGGCTCACCAACGCTTCCGCTACTTTGCGTTCGGTTTCAGCGTCATCATCTGAGCAACCAATCAAAATTTGATAACCCACTTTACGTGAGTTCTGCTCTATCAATTTTGCTAAACGCGCGTAACTGCTGTTTTCCAAGTCAGGAATAATCAAACCAAATGAACGGCTATTACCAGCGCGCAACGACGAAGCAGCATGGTCTGGTCGGTAGTTATACTCTTCCACCACTGCCATCACTTTCTGCTGAGTCTTTTCACTGATTCTGTATTTCTGCGCCTTGCCATTAATAACATAGCTGGCTGTCGTTTTCGACACACCGGCTAGTTTGGCAATCTCATCTAGTGTCATATGGGTGACCTGTATTTTGTGCGTAGGATCATATAACCAATCTTCTGATCCTTGGATTAGTTGAATTATATGCTGAATCGATTCAGTATAAAAGCTGAAAGGATTCAGCAAAATCTGAAAAGTGACTTCGATCATCCTTTTGAATGGATTGAGCGTCATTTGTCGTGATTCAGCTTCTTGTTGTTAACGAAACTGGAATTACGACACGCAGCAAAACTATTTTGAAAACCAAAATCGGCTTTGCTGAATTTTTTTACACTGAATGCTGAACCGATTCAGCTAATGTAAAACAAAGAGTTAAGCAACGAGCCAAGGTCCATAAATCTTGCTCTAGACTGAATCGTAGCGATACACAAATTCTCAAGCGATACGCTAAAGAGGCACCATGCTTAAATTATCAAAATCTGACATCACTCTAGGCCAAACTGCCGAAGACAAATTCAAAGCAATCCAAAACATTGCTGGCGACCTGACAGCTAAAGGCTTAGTTGACTCTGGTTACGTTGAAGGAATGCTGAACCGTGAAAACCAGAACTCTACGTTCCTAGGTAACGGCATCGCGATTCCTCACGGAACAACAGATACTCGTGGCCTAGTGAAAGAGACAGGCGTTGCGGTACACCACTTCCCTGAAGGTATTGATTGGGCAGACGGCAACCGTGTTTACGTTGCGATTGGTATTGCAGCTAAATCTGACGAGCACTTAGGCATTCTTAAGCAGCTAACGAAAGTGCTAGCAGCTGACGGTGTTGAAGAGAAATTAAAGCAAGCGAAATCAGAAGACGAAATCATCGCCCTACTTAACGGCGAAGTTCAACTAGAAGCCGACCTAGACGCTTCTTTAGTTCAGCTACTGTTCCCTGCAAGCGACATGATTCAAATGTCTGCAGTTGCGGGTGGCCTACTTAAGAACACAGGTTGCACAGACAACGCATTCGTTGCTGACCTAGTAACGAAAACACCAACTCACCTAGGCCAAGGCCTGTGGTTGTTGGGCAGCGACAAAGGTGTAACTCGCACTGGCGTATCTTTCGTTTCAACAGCGAACCATTGTGAATACGAAGGCACACCAGTTAAAGCATTGGTAGCATTCGCCGCTTGTAACAGCGCGCACCAATCTATTCTGGCAAACCTAAGCAAGATGGTTTTTGAAGGTAAACAGCAACAACTGTTAGCCGCTGACGCAGCGCAAGTGATTGGCCTTCTAAAAGGTGAAGCGGTTTCTACAGCGTCTCAAGACGACGACAACTGCGCAGTCTTCAAAATCAAAAACGCACACGGCCTACACGCTCGTCCAGGTGCAATGTTGGTTGCTGAAGCGAAGAAATTCGAATCAACAATCCGCGTTTCAAACCTAGATGGCGACGGAAAAGAAGTGAACGCGAAGAGCTTGATGAAAGTCATCGCACTTGGCGTTAAACACGGCCACCAGCTTCAGTTTGTTGCTGAAGGTGACGATGCAGCACAAGCACTTGAATCGATTGGTAAAGCTATCGCTTCAGGCCTTGGCGAAGGTTAAGGAGTCGATATGTCTGATAAACAAATCAAAGCCGTTACCGTAACGCTTAACCCTGCTCTAGACCTGACAGGCGCTATCGACGCACTAAATGTAGGTTCAGTTAGCCTAGTAAACAAAGGCTCTTTGCACGCAGCGGGCAAAGGCGTAAACGTCGCAAAAGTTCTTTCAGAGCTTGGCGCGAAAGTGACCGTAACAGGTTTCCTTGGTCGCAATAACGAAGAAGCGTTCTGCCAACTGTTTGAACAGATGGGCGCAGCTGACCGCTTCATCCGTGTTGATGGCGCAACTCGCATTAACGTGAAATTGGTAGAGAATTCAGGCCAAGTAAGCGACATCAACTTCCCAGGTGTTCCTGTTGACGCTGACGCGATTAAAGCGTTCGAAGAAACCCTATTAGAACTTGCTGAAACGCACGATTACTTCGTCATTGCTGGCAGCTTGCCACAAGGCATCTCTCCTGAGCTTTGCGCTTCTTGGGTTCAACGCTTACACGATTTAGGTAAGAAGGTTCTATTTGATAGCAGCCGTGACGCACTTAAAGCCGGTATCAATGCACAACCATGGTTAATCAAACCAAACGATGAAGAGCTGTCTCAGCTGTTCAATGCAGAGCTGACAACTCGTGACCAATGCCAACACGCGGGCCAAGCCCTAAATGAAAAAGGTATTGAGAACATCGTGGTGTCACTTGGCGCAGAAGGCGTGATGTGGCTTAACCAAGGTGAATGGTTACATGCTCAACCGCCGCGTATGCAAGTAGTGAGCACAGTAGGCGCAGGCGACACCTTAGTTGCTGGCCTATGTTGGGGTCACATGCAACAGATGCCGAAACCAGAACTTATTAAATTCGCAACCGCCCTATCTGCTCTAGCAGTTTCACAGGTAGGCGTGGGCATCACCAGCCAACAAGAGCTGGATTCAGTACTACAAAATATCCAATTACAGTCGCTTAGTGCTCCAACTAGCCAGTTAGACACAAGCAAATAGGACAAAAGGTTTATTATGAATATTACCATTATCACAGCTTGCCCTAGTGGCGTAGCAAACAGCATCATCGCAGCAGGCTTGTTAGAGCAAGCGACAAAAGCACTGGGTTGGAACGCTGCTATTGAATGTCAATCAAGCGTACTACCTGAATCTCCAGTATCACAAGACGCTATCGACAGCAGCGACATTGTTGTTATCGCAGCTAACACAAACGTTGATAAAGCTCGCTTTGTTGGTAAGAAAGTGTACCAAGCGGCAATCTCTGAATGCACAGCTGATGCAAAAGCATTCCTAGAGAAAGCGGTAGCAGAAGCAACGGTATTAGACGCTTCTCAAGCTGAAAGCACTGTTGAAGTGACCGGTACGTCTCCAAACTCTTCTACAACAGCAAGCACAGGCAGCAAGAAGATCGTAGCGATTACGGCTTGCCCAACGGGTGTTGCACATACCTTTATGGCAGCTGAAGCGCTTGAAGCAGAAGGCAAATGCCTAGGTCACCAAATCAAAGTGGAAACTCGCGGCTCTGTAGGTGCGAAAAACCAACTGACAGACCAAGAAATCGCAGACGCTGATCTAGTTATCATCGCAGCAGACATCGACGTTCCTCTGGATCGTTTTAACGGCAAAGCGCTGTACAAAACTACAACAAGCCCTGCTTTGAAGAAAACAAAGCAAGAGATGGAAAAAGCATTCGCAGAAGCTAAACCATACCAACACACAGCATCTTCTAATTCAGCACCTGCTGACGAGAAGAAAGGCGTGTACAAGCACCTAATGACAGGTGTTTCACATATGCTTCCTGTGGTGGTTGCCGGTGGTTTGATCATTGCACTCTCTTTCGTATTCGGTATCGAAGCGTTTAAAGAAGAAGGCACGTTAGCAGCAGCACTGATGACTATCGGTGGTGGTTCTGCATTCGCACTGATGATTCCTGTTCTTGCTGGTTTCATTGCATTCTCAATTGCTGACCGTCCGGGTCTGGCTCCAGGTCTAATCGGCGGTATGTTGGCTAGCTCAACGGGCGCAGGTTTCCTAGGTGGTATCGCAGCAGGTTTCATTGCAGGTTACGCAGCGAAATTCATTGCCGACAAGGTTCAACTTCCACAATCCATGGAAGCCCTCAAGCCAATCCTGATCATTCCGTTTATCGCGAGTTTGTTCACTGGTCTTGTGATGGTTTACATCGTGGGTGGCCCTGTTTCTGGCGTGATGAGCGCAATGACCACTTTCCTAAACAACATGGGAACGTCTAACGCGATTCTTCTGGGTGTGATTCTAGGCGCTATGATGTGTTTCGACCTTGGTGGTCCAGTAAACAAAGCCGCTTACACATTTGGTGTTGGTCTACTGGCTTCGCAAACTTACGCCCCAATGGCAGCAATCATGGCAGCAGGTATGGTTCCAGCTCTAGGTATGGGCCTTGCAACTTTCCTAGTGAAAGACAAGTTTGAAGCAGGCGAGCGTGAAGCAGGTAAAGCATCATTCGTTCTTGGCCTATGTTTCATCTCTGAAGGTGCAATCCCATTCGCAGCGAAAGATCCAATGCGTGTTATCCCAGCTTGTATGGCAGGTGGTGCACTAACTGGCGCACTATCAATGATGTTTGGCGCACAGCTAATGGCTCCACACGGCGGCTTGTTCGTACTACTGATTCCTGGTGCTATCTCTCCAGTTCTTATGTACCTAGTGGCGATTGCAGCAGGTACAGCGGTAACAGGCTTTGGTTACGCGGCTCTTAAAAAGATGAGTGACTCTAAGGTAACTGCAGAGGCTTAATCCCCCTACTCTGGTTAACGGTTCAGCCCGATAACCAGAGGCTCTTGATAACCGGTTTCTTGGTAAAACGGCTCCTTAAAACAAAGGCTCCTCATTTGAGGAGCCTTTTTATTGTTCATGTATTTTCCGGTCGGAATGAGTTAAGTGCAATATTGGTATATTTGATTAGCTAGTAAGCGTTTCTTCAAAGACACCCAATTCACGACCAAGCCAGATCGCTCGTACTGTGTGATCCAAAGTTTCTTCACCGCCAGTTACAGGGTGAATAAGCACCGACATATCACCGCGTTCTTGCTCAAGCCATTCAACAATGCCCGACTCTTTGTTCGCAAAGTGAATCTCAAACATTGGCATCTTATGTGGACCAACCAAACGCTGTATTAGTGGAAAAACCTCTAATACATCTTTACGTTCCGATAGAATTTTCTGACGCAGTGTTTCTGCCTGCTCTGCAAATCGCAGAGGGAAATAGATATGACCGTGGTACATGGCACCATCCTTTAGAATTATGATGCGAACAGTTTAACCTGCTTTCTCTAGCAAGGACAGTCAACCAATGGCAGCCGAAGTATTAAACATCATGTAGAAGACTGATCTAGCTGAAATTTCTAGAGCATTCCAACAAAAACGCCACACGTAGTTTCAGTGTGGCGTTTGTTTTTAAGCTATAAAATGCTTTAGCAATAATTAGCGTTAGTAAATTGAATCAACATTCAAAGGACTGTTGTTTGGTTTCTCTAGTTTTAATTGTTCAACCGCACTAAGACCTTTAGAGCTAATTCCGCCACTATAAGACTTCGTGCCATCAGCATTAGTCATGGACGTTTCGCCCACGTTCCAAACTTCAAAGAAGTCACTTAAGTCATAGTTTGAAACATAAGAAGCGCACACCATCATTAGGTCTCCACCAGAAAGCCCAGTCTCGCTAGCACTACAATAGTTCGTATTCGAGTCGCCTTCTCTATCACCTCGAGCTTTACGGTGCATAAGTTTGAACATGTTCCAGCCTTCATCTTCACCATACACATCAGATTGGCTTGCGCCGCGTGTATACCAATCATCAATTGCAAAGTTCGATTTTGCCCAGATTTTTAGCTGACCAAACATAACTAATCGTAAACCTGCATCACCATGTGACCACGCATGTTCATTATTAAGCTCTAGCCATTTAGGTGCTTTCTTAATATCCGATTTAATACGATCCATTTCAGGGTTTGCATTGCGCCCCTCTAACTCCTGCATATACAACGCAAGAAGGTTATTGGTCACTTCTGTACTACCAGCCGCAAGGAAAGGAGCTGATGCTAAGTTGTGACCAACTTCATGCCACAACAACCAATCGTTCACAGGGTTGGTTGGAATGTATGTCCGATTTGCGTTAAAGCTTGAATTCATCACTGGGTAGCCAGAGTGAGCAGCGCCAATCGAAATCTGCACGTCATTCACAAAACGATGGCGGAACGCATTCAGTTCTGGATAAGTGAACCTACGGTGTAAACCAGTGCTTTGTTTCTCATCACGCCCGTAGAAGTCACTTGCCGCTTCAGCGAATCGATTCATATCTGTTGCGAATTGGTTCAAATCAGCGGATTCTAGATTCCTGATTGGTGTAGTGTAAATAAATGAACCCGTATCGATTTCTGCAATTGGTGCGTCTGCCGATTGAATAGTGTTAATCCACTGTCCCTCTTTCCACCAAGCCGCTTTTAACGCGCCATCAATGCTAAACGAGACTTCACCAAGCTCTTTTACTTTCGGTTGAATGTAAATAAGGCCACCATACGGAACCTTGAAAGTTAAGCTCGAACCATTGTAGTCAAAGCTGGTTTGCATACGTGGAGGGCGTTTCAAACTCGTTTCGTGATTCGGCTTACCTGTAAGATCATCCGCGATCATCACAGTAATCGTAGCTGCCACGCCATCTTGAATGGTTACTTCTTGTAATTGAGGTGCCCACAGACCTGTCGATTGATTGTTTCCTGCCGAATACGTCACCGCTTTACCGTTGGTCTGAACCATTACCGTACTTGACGAAGATGCCCCCGAAGTTCGACCCGGATACATTGTGGTATCAACAACGATTTCATGATCCCAGAATGAGCGCCCCAACATAATACGAGTCAGAGGTTTCTCCATGTAATTTAATGGATAGCTAGGATTCAACTGCCCAGATAACTCACCTTCGCCATGAATCATTCCATTAGCGACTAACGACGCTTTTAGGTCAACAGGACACTGTGCATCCATTGTGTCTGTTTGATGTAAGTCTTCGGTATAACAGTTAAGGAACTGAACAGCCTGCTTGAACCCCAACTCATCTTGTATTTCTGTTTCAAAATGGTATGCGTTGTCATTCCACATCCAAACAGACAGGTTATCAAACGCTTGATTCAATTCGCTGTTAGACAGACGCTTACCTTGAGTACCTTTTGTTCTATAGTAAATTTCATGCTCATAAAGCGCCGTAAAGTTAGTGCCCAAGTTCGCCGCTTTAACCATGCTACCAACAACAGCTTCACTTACTTCATAGCGATCAAAGTCTGCGCGATGATAAGCACCACGAACAGTAACACCGTCTCCAGAACGAGTCTCAATACAGTTAAATTCATATTCATAATCGTTTGTACAAAGATCAGTTCCAACAAATGCAGATTGCAGTTCTTTGATCGCCGCTTCACGCTCTTCTGCCGATTCAACAAAGATACGTGCGGATTTTTTCTCCATTACTGTTACACCAGACGCATCAAGCACTGGCTTCCCTTCAGCGTCTAACTTAGTAACCTCATAAGTCGGGATCTCAAACTTAATCTTGGACTCATCTTTGATCCACTCAACCGTACCATCTTGATTTACCGTGAATGGAGGCTCTCCTTGGTTATCTTGAAAACGCTCAAGAACCACCATTTCCTTTTGACTCTTCACGTGAAGATTAGGATAAGGTGCTTGGCAGTAATAAGAGCTACCGCAGAAAGCTTGGTTTGTCGGGGTAACGTTTTCACCACCAAGAGATACACCTACGGCATCTGCCAAGCGTCCAACAGGTTCAGGATTAGTCGTTTGAATCGCATCCATAAACAAGATATTGCCACCGTCATTAACATAGTTAATAAGAGCCGTAATATCGTCTTGGTTTAAGTTCGGGTTATCCAAGTCAGCAACAAACTGGTTAGTCATGCCATCTTGAACCAACTTAGGTGGGTATGCCTGAAGGATCAAAATCGGCGTATTACTCGCATCCAAATCATCAAAGTCACCTGAACCACGCTTTTCTACTGACGCAAAACCATACTGAGGACTAACAAAAAACGTGTACTGCTTACCCATTGTGGAGTGGTGATAAGCCGAATAGGCTTGGTCAATATTGGTCACTGCATTCATCCCAGCAATAGGCAAACCATTATTGAACCACTCAAACAAGTTCGAGAAAAACAACCTCATGCTGCCTTGGTCATCATGTAGTAGGTTTTCAAACGTCGAAACAGTGCACTGTTGTTTGTTGCTGTCGATATGTAATGTGCGATTAGCCCAATAATTCTCTGGGCATGACAGAATACTTGGATATAAGCCATTGCCCATGAACACGACCTTACCTTTGCCTATCTCGCCTGCAGTAACGAATGGGAAACCATAAGTCGCGTTGTCTTCAGAGACTAAAGGAATCGGAGGCATCGAGATGCTTGGGTGTTGTGCGATGTAAGGCTTACCTTCACGAGTCCAAGCCTGTTGCTCACCAAAGTAAAGCTCACGGTTTTTATCAGTTCTTGGCATCACCACAGGGAATGCTCTGTTCGATATGTTCAGAGCTCGCATACCACGGGTATACCCCGTCGCACCGTAAAAGCTACCATTGTCATTGAAGACATGGAATGTGGTGACGTTGTGGAAGATTTGCTGCAGAGACTCTGTTACATACTGACCAGAATTCATAGATAAAACGGCAGGTTGACGAACATAATCCATAAACTGAGGCGTTTGGCGCAGCTGCTCATCAATGACTGCCGTTAACCCTTGGCTAAACTGACCAACAAACTCATTAGGAAGTTCGAAGTCTGTACCCTCTATCAGCCCCCCATTTGGCAGAGTTAGGTTGATCAACTCATTTATAACGTTAGGGTAATTTGAAAAGGTATCTTGGACTTCTTCAGATATCTCATAATAACTTACATGATCAACCGCATAGCGCTCTAGTAATGACTGGATATTCGCTTTCTCAACCACATTATTGGTCACATCAGACAATTTATAAGCAACCTGATTACCCGTAATGGAGCCAAACTCAAACGTATCAATACCAAAAACGATTCTGTCGCCCCACAGGTACTCAAAGACTCCCTCTTCATCCGTCACGCCCGTCGCGTTAGCCGAAAAGAAACTGATCCCAGAAATCGGCGTACCATTAGCGTCTGTAAGCTTACTGCGAGTTAACACCTTACCTTCAACACTTGGCTTATAAGCATAGGTAGACTCTGCGTCTGCAGAAACAAAACCAGCGTTAAGGTTATTGTCCGCATTAGGGTCAACCGCAGGAACAACAGTTGTGTCTACGTGTGAACTAGGAGCCTTACCTACTTCATCGGTAGATTCTTCTTCTTTCGATGAAAAGTACGCATCGACAGCATCTTGATCATCAAGTTGCGAGAACACATCCTCAATATCAAAAGCATCCAGCTCTTTTAAACAGATAGCACTTTCAGTCTCACAAACATCAATTGATTCGAGTACCTTGGTAACGTTATCTCCATGTAATTCTGTCAACTCAAATGACGCATGAAGCGCATCATTTGAAATCGTGCTTTCTGTGACTTCAGGGAGAGGAGCAGTGAAATCACCTAAAGTGAGATGACCCAGTGTACAACTAAAACTTACTCCTTGATTCACACTGAACGAGCCAGTTTCAAGGCGGATACCATCACAATACACATCGCCTGATACGATATTTCCACTCGACAGTAACGTACCTATATAAGTCGTTGGAGGAATAATATCCGTCGGTGGGATAATGTCAGTCGGAGGAAGAATATCCGTTGGTGGAACAATGTCTGTAGGCGGAAGGATATCTGTTGGTGGAATAATGTCTGTTGGAGGAACCGTATCAGGGCCATCACTATAGCTTAGTGAGTCGTGATTACACCCTAAAAGAGCCGTGGATATGATAGCCAACGCAATTAAGTTTTTTTTCATTGAGCGAAGTTAGTCGTAATTTAAAGTGGACCGTTATCTTATAGATTTACTCCACCTCGATGACTATTGTTTTTTGTCTTAACCACAAAGACCATTACTCATAAGCGATTGAATAAGAAAAACAAAATGATAATTGAGACTCTCATTCCAATTACAAAACCTCTCCCTACCTTAAAACGGAAAAACGCCATATCTCGATTGAGATATGGCGTTTCAATTAGCCATTAACATTAAGACCGATAGGGTATATCTGCCAAAAACACGTTCAAAAAAGAACTAAGGCTTAAGCTTTAAAACTCGGTCAATGTCTTCTGCAGAATGGCGCTCTGGTACTTGCTCCCACTCTTCGCCAAATGAACGATTAACCACTCGGCCGCGTTGGAAACCTTCACGCGCTTCTAGCTGCTTCGCCCAGCGCACAACGTTGGTGTAAGACTCAACTTGTAGAAATTCGGCTGCGTCGTAAATTTTGCCAAGTACTAAGTTACCGTACCAAGGCCAAATCGCGATATCTGCAATAGACAGCTCTTCACCCGCAACGAAAGTGCTGTTAGCAAGTTGCTTGTCTAACACATCTAGTTGACGCTTAGCTTCCATTGCGAAGCGGTTAATTGGGTACTCTTGCTTTTCATCCGCGTAAGCGTAGAAGTGACCAAAACCACCACCTAGGAATGGCGCAGAACCTTGTGCCCAGAACAACCAGTTAATGGTTTGTGTTCTTGCTGCCCCTTTTTTTGGTAAGAAGTGACCAAATTTTTCTGCTAGATGCATCAAGATAGATGCCGATTCGAATACATTCACGTCTTCGTCACCAGACTTGTCGACAAGTGCTGGTATTTTGGAGTTTGGATTCACGCCAACAAAGCCAGAAGAGAACTGATCAGCCTCACCAATGTTGATCAAGTACGCATCATATTCAGCTTCTTTAACACCCGCCGCTAACAACTCTTCCAGCAAGATAGTGACTTTTTGACCGTTAGGTGTGCCAAGAGAATACAATTGAAAAGCATGGTCACCAACAGGAAGCTCTTTATCAAAGCGAGCTCCAGATTCAGGACTATTGATGTTTGCCCACTTGTTACCACCAGCAGTATCGTTAACCCAAACTTTTGGCGGAGTGTATTGTTCTGACATGATATTTCCTTATTAATATAGGGTCTCACAAACTGATATTAGGTCACATGCCTGCGGTTAAAACCCCTGAATACGATTTATTTTCAAACTGTTAAGCATGGCTTATTCCAGAAAGACATAACCCGCTTAAGCGTTAGTGTGTAGAAGGTAAGTCTGTATTCAAACTTCAATCTAATATCGATAAGTCCACTGCATCATTTAGCAATGATTTTACGAACGACATACCGACAGCTTCAAGAAAGCTGTGATAAAATCGGGATATTACAATTGATAAGGATTTGGCAATGTCTTCTGATTTCACAGGTTCGAGTGCAGCGTATGCTCGCCAAGAGAAAGGCTACCGCGAAAAAGCACTAAAACTGTACCCTTGGGTTTGTGGTAAATGTGCGCGCGAATTTGTTTACTCAAACCTCCGAGAGCTTACCGTTCACCACGTGGATCACGACCATACAAACAACCCTGAAGATGGCAGCAACTGGGAGCTACTGTGCCTGTACTGTCACGATCATGAGCATTCAAAATACACTGACCATGAGCGTTATGGTGTGGATGCAAAAGCGAGTTTAGATGATCATCAGTCAGCGACACACAACCCGTTCGCCGATCTCGCTAAGATGATGAAGAAATAACACACCTTCAGAGTAGTCTTTGGTAGATGGTAACTGCTAGATAATAGATACATAACAAGTAACCCCAGTATGTCACCATACTGGGGTTACTTTTATCTGCCGTCATAACCAAATAATAGAGTTCAGGTAGGCAGGATCAAAAAAGCCTTCCGAAGAAGGCTTTTTAAGAATCAAATCGAATTATGCTGCCGCTTGCTTGCGAGACTCTTCTACTTTCTTAGCGCGTTGTTTTAGCGTCAATTTATCGCGGTATGCAAACCAAACGTAAGACACAACCACTAAGAAGAACAGGTATGACAATGAGAAAATGAACGGCGATTGAATGATATCGTTCGAGATACCCCAAGAAACACCGATAACAGTCACTGCAATTTTCGCAAAAAAGCCACACATCAATAGCACTAATGCCAACTGTGGGAAACGCGTACTGCGGAATGCAAGCCAGTAGCAACTACCAACTGCTAGAGCCGCAACATAGAAGCCGAATAGGAAAGAGTGAATATGGTCAGCTGCCGCTACACCACCAGAAATTGACATCAATAAAATTAAAAACAGTTTCATAATACTCGCCTCACCATAAGTTGGAAACGCATCCTTTCAAATTTGGAATCTCAGTTTGCATACTATTTTCCCACTTTTTACGGACAACACAACCCCTCCAATCGAACAAAATGTAAGCAAAAGTACTAACAAAAATCACCCTTAACAATTGCTTAACATTCTGTTTTTAATAAAACTCCGTTACTCCTTGTCTCATATGAACAAAGCGCTGTTACGATTTATTTTGTTACACAAATTTAACCTTGGAAATTAATTAAAATTATTTGTAACTCTGTGATATCCGCACGCAATACGCGTCTATTCAAAAACCATCACCTCAAAATCCCTGAAATAATAAGAAGACAGAGCGAAAAAGAACAAAATAGAGAGGTGTTAAAAACATTTCAAAAACCAATGAAAAACAACTTATTAACAAATTGAATTTAATTTACCAAAAATGGAAAAAGAGATTCCAATCACTTTTTAATTGGTTATAATCCGCGCTCTTTTGCGCTATCTGTTGATAAACGCAAACTAATTTTGAAGAAACAATCACAATAACCCGTCTTTAGTTAAGTGGCTCTCCACTAACCGATGACAAAACTGAGAATAAAAATGAGCAAGATTGATAAAGCAACACGTATCCTGCTAGCAGGCTTCTGTATCAACCTTTGTCTTGGCATCCTGTATGCTTGGAGTGTATTTAACAAAGCGCTAGTAACTGAAGCTGGTTGGAGTGCTGCTGAAGCATCTTCACCTTACGCTATTGCGACTATCACATTCTCTGTTTCTCTTCTTGTTGCGGGCATCCTACAAGACCGTATGGGGCCACGTAAGATCCTTATCTTAGGTACAGCGCTTACAGGCCTAGGTATGATTGCTTCTGGTTTCGCTACAACGCCTATGATGCTGAACATCACGTTCGGTATTATAACAGGTGCAGGTATCGGCTTCGGTTACGCATGTCTGTCTCCATCAGCAATGAAGTGGTTCCACTCTTCTAAGAAAGGTATGGTTAACGGTCTTATCGCAGCAGGCTTCGGTCTTGCGGCTATTTACCTAGCACCAGTAACTTCTGCGCTAATCGACAGCATGGGTATCCAAACTAGCTTTATGATTCTTGGTGTTGGTGTACTTGCAATCGCAGTACCTCTAGCATCAACAATCAACAACCCACCAGCGGATTACACGCCAGCTGAGCCTAAAGTAAAAGCAGGCCAAGCTCCTAAAGCGGTTAAGAAGACTGAAGACCTAACTTGGAAAGTAATGCTGAAGACTCCTCAGTTCTACTCTCTATGGATCATGTACGCATTCGCTGCATCTGTTGGTCTAATGATCATCGGTAACATCACTACAATTGCTAGCGTTCAAGCTAACCTGCCAAACGCAGTTTACCTAGCGTCTATCCTTGCAGTATTCAACTCAGGCGGCCGTGTTGCTGCGGGTATGCTTGCAGATAAAATCGGTGGCGTACGTACTCTACTTCTAGCGTTCATCCTTCAAGGCGCGAACATGGCTCTATTCGCTACGTTCAACTCTGAATTCACGCTAATCATTGGTACGGCTATCGCAGCGGTTGGTTACGGTACGCTTCTAGCAGTATTCCCAACACTAACTGCTGAGTTCTACGGCCTGAAAAACTACGGTACTAACTACGGCGTGCTTTACACGGCATGGGGTATCGGCGGCGCTATCGGTGCAGCAGTTGTTGGCTTCTCAATGTCAAACGGCGAAGGTTACGGCCTAGCTTACACAATCTCTGCAGTTATGATGGCAGTGTGTATTGTTCTAGCAATCATCACTAAACCAATCTCTGAAGCTAAAGTTGCTGAACTAAAAGCATCACAAGCTTAATCAACAGAAAAGATTGAATTTGTTACTGAAGAGCTTAACCTTAGGGTTAGGCTCTTTTTGTATCAAGCGACTTCTCCATTGACGACCGAAACCACTCTTCAGCTCTCCCCCACTTATTATCTCGACAACTTCAATCGACTGGTTGAACACGCTCAAACGCTCTACCCCGATCTTCTGAGTGATGATGAATGTCGTTGGTTGTCCGCATACAAACGTCTTTCTGTTTCAAGCCAATGCCTAATGGTTCGTTTGCTTTCTCGTAAAGGCCGTTGGTTTCGCAGCGATAAACTCAACTATGTTGAGATCCCAGATCTAAAGACCGAACTGCAAGAGCTAAACAGCTCAGGCTTCATTGGGTTGAGTCATCCCGAAGAACAGCATGACCTCGCCATTAGTGAGGTCGAGCTCGGGTTGCACTTGCTCACCAAACCAGAGCTGTTGAGTGTATTCCCCGCCCTTAAGAGCCATAGAAATGCCAAGAAAGACGAGCTGTTGTTACGGCTTGATCAGCAACCTTTTGATCAATTTCAAAACCTCTCTTTCGACTGTATTTACGTCATCGAATCTCAAGTGATTGATGTATTACTGTTGCTGTTCTTTGCCAACACCTATCAAGACTTAAGTCAGTTCGTGTTAAGTGACCTTGGGCTACACACCTTTGAGAACTACCCATTAAGCAAGCAACGCCGCTTCTTCACCTCTAGGGATCAGCTCAATCAATTAATCCAGATGCGCGATATTCAACGCTTGTATTCAGAAGGTGACCGCAAAGATGGCGAGTTTCTGGAACTGCTTTTAAATGCGATTCCTGAAGAATCAGAACACAGAAGTATTGCCAGAAAACGATCGCGTTTGATCAATGATGTTGCTCGCGATCTTGAAAGGCTTAATCTAAACGACCAAGCAATCTTTTGGTTCAGACAATCTACACTTCCTCCGAGCAGAGAACGACTTGCACGCATCTATGATAAGCAAGGTACGCTAGACTCAATGTGTGACATTGTCACGCAAATGAAAGCTACTCCATCGGATGTGTCAGAGTTGGAAGTCGCTATTAAGCTTGAAGACCGGCTGCTACGGAAACAGGGGCACAAAGTTTCACGAACCATAAAGCCGAGCTGCAAAGAGTTAAAACTGGAATTAGACCTCAGCCAAACTCGAGTCGAGCTTGCGGTAAAGCAGCATTTTGAGAACCAAGGTTGGGACGTCTACTTTTCAGAAAACAGTTTTCTGTGTGGCTTGTTTGGTTTGGCTTTCTGGGATGTCATTTTCGCAGACGTTGAAGGCGCCTTTATCAATCGTTACCAACATCGACCATTGGATCTGTACCATTCAGATTTCGTAGACAAGCGAGCCGAACAGATTGAAGCCGTGTTTCAAACGATATCCAAACATGGGCTGAACCATTTTCTTGATACTTACGATGAAAAGCAAGGTATCGCGAACCCCTTTGTTCATTGGAATTATTTTCCTAAAGCACTCATCGAACACGGCATGGCTTCAATTCCAAATGCCTTGGTTGTAGACCTCTTCAAAGTGATATTGAGTGACTTAAAGCTATTTAGAACTGGGATGCCGGATTTGATTGCGTTCAAGGGCGATGAGTTTCATTGGATTGAAGTCAAAGGCCCTGGCGATAAACTGCAAGACAACCAGTGGCGCTGGATCAAAGAGTTTGAGCGATTGTCTGTCCCCTTCTCTGTTTGTTACGTCAATCAATGAGTCTTAGCTCTTAACTCTTAACTCTTAACTCTTAACTGCTAGCTTTTAGCTCTTGGGACTTAAATCTAGCTAAGTCTAAACACCAATTTCTGAGCACTAGCGAGTGACGCGCATCGACAAGTCACTCGCCCCATCAAGATCTTGTCTACAAAATTGTTAGAACATGAGCATTTTCAATCATTTTCGATATAATTATAGAAAATGCCTAATATTTAAATACGTATGAATTTAAAAAAACTCTTCATTTTAGCTTTTGTTAGCGTCTTCTCAGGTTGTGCCGTCTACGCGGGTTTAAACTTCGACGAACTGTTTGGTGAACAACAAGTACGCGATCGCCAAGCACCTATTCTTTCAGCTCAAGCGCAGCACTTCATTGACGAAGTAAAGCCCATCATTGATAACCGATGCGTGGTTTGTCACGCTTGTTATGACGCCCCTTGCCAACTCAAAATGTCTTCAGTGGAAGGTATAGACCGAGGCGCGAGCAAGGCACTCGTTTATCAAGGCACCCGCTTAACGGCATCAGCCCCTACTCGCTTGTTTGAAGATGCTTTAACCACGCAAGAGTGGCGCGATGCGGATTTTCATCCTGTCCTCAATGAGCGTATGCAGAACTCAACGGCTAACCTCGATGCTGGTCTTGTTTCTCGTATGTTGATCCAGAAAGAGAATCACCCTCTGCCCGATCAAACCCAGCTTGAAGGTTTCGACTTTTCAATCGATCGCGACCAACAGTGCCCAACCATTGAAGAATACGCTCAATACGAGAGAGATTACCCAACTTGGGGAATGCCTTATGGGATGCCAAACTTAGACAAAACCGAATACGCGACTTTAATGAGTTGGTTGGAAAATGGCGCGTTAATGAACGACCACATTCCATTGACTGATGCAGAACAAGAGCTCGTTAATGTCTACGAAAGCTTTTTAAACAAGAGCGACAATAAGAGTCAACTTTCAGCACGTTATATCTACGAGCACCTGTTTTTATCTCATGTCTATTTTTCTGATTTAGCTCAACCAACGCGTTTCTTTACTGTTGTTCGCTCTGCAACACCACCAGGTGAAGCGGTACAACGCATCACGACTCGTCGCCCTTATGACGATCCAAAAGTAGACCGTGTTTACTACCGTCTGATTCCAGAACAAGGCACTATC
The DNA here is from genome assembly GCF_041466145.1 of Vibrio sp. 10N.239.312.D08. Classification (NCBI taxonomy): domain Bacteria; kingdom Pseudomonadati; phylum Pseudomonadota; class Gammaproteobacteria; order Vibrionales; family Vibrionaceae; genus Vibrio; species Vibrio sp. 10N.239.312.D08. The sequence continues at coordinate 28,845 of NZ_JBFSSD010000008.1, forward strand.
GTCGACAAAACGCACATGCCTTTCGCGCTTAATAAAGAGCGTCTACAAAAGTGGAACACCTGGTTTGTCGACGTAAATTACGAAGTAAAACAACTACCTAGTTACGACATCGATGTTTCAGCAAACCCAATGACATCATTTGAAGCGCTGCCAGTAAACTCGCGCTTCAACTTCATGTTAGATAACGCGCAAAACACCATCATGGCCTACATCAAAGGACCTGTGTGTCGTGGTCAACTTGCCTTGAACGTAATTAACGACCGTTTTTGGGTTTTCTTCATCGACCCAGAGAAAGCCGATGTTCCAGAAATCAACGCCTTCTACGCAAGTCAAAAGAAAAATTTAAAGCTACCTAGCGAACTAAAAAGTAACACCGTACCTGTGACCAACTGGGTAAGATACGCAAAGCAACAAGCGCAATACCTAAACGCGAAATCAGACTTCACTAACCAATGGTTCGAGAGTGGCGTCCACCTAGACACTGGCATCATTTGGGATGGCGATGGCATCAACCCGAATGCTGCTCTCACCGTCTTTAGGCACTTCGATAGCGCCTCTGTTGTACAAGGGTTAGTTGGCACGCAACCTAAGACTGCGTGGATTCTTGATTATGCTCTTCTAGAGCGTATTCATTATCTTCTCGTTGCAGGCTTCGATGTTTACGGCAACTTTGGCCACCAGCTGATTACACGCATGTTCATGGACTTCTTGCGTCTTGAAGGTGAGAGTAACTTCTTAAGCCTTCTTCCTAAAGACGTTCGTCACATTGAACACTCTAGTTGGTACCAGAACCAAAGCGCACAACTGAGTGACTATTTGCAGCGAAACATTGCACCTTTTGATCAGCCGACCAGCGTGGTTTACAAAACGGCGGATCCGAAACACGAACTGCTTGATATGATCAAAGATAAGCTCGCACCTGTTCTCGATAATCGCTTTGAGATTGTTGAAACAGGTTTTGGTAGGAAGAATGAAGCACTGCTTAACCAAGTGAATTTGATAAAGGGCGAAGGCCTGCGTCATGTGCCTCAATTAGTGATGATCATGATTGAAGGCGAAAACGGCGAAGAGCAACTGTTCACCATGATTCACAATAACGCGCACAGCAACATTTCTAGCTTGTTTAATGAAGAAGGTAACCGTGATTACGCCAATGATGACCTTACCCTCGTACGAGGCGTTGTCGGTAGCTACCCTGCGGCTTACCTATCATTAACCGAGAGCGAGATTCCTACTCTGGTTAAAACGCTACAGAACTTGAACACGGAAGAAGACTACGTGGCGTTACTTGATAAGTTTGCTGTACGACGCAGCTCTCCGGAGTTTTGGCCGTTCAGTGACCGTGTCCATCGCTGGTATCAACAAGCGCAACCTATCGAGTTCGGCCTGTTGGATTACAACCGCTTTGAGAACCGCTAGTTTTCACGCATAACTTTTAAAAACAAAAATCCTCTGTCTTGGCAGAGGTTTTTTGTTTATGGGGAAAAGTATCGTAAATGCTATTGAGAAGCGAGAAGTGCTCTAGATTGAACCCGATGTTTCCGGTTGGTGTAGCTCATCAAAAAACGCACGCGCGGCGGGGGAAAGGGAATCTACAGGTTGCTTCAACACCACATAAAACTGACTCTTAAGGCTCCACTTCTCGGGCTGAAGCGGAATCAAGGCTTGGTCATAATGGCCACGGTCGATTAAATGAGACGGTAAAAAACTCAGGTGTGTGCCCGCCAAGGTTAAAATTACACCCGACTCGACATGCCAGCCATCAAAAGGCTTTACGGAATCGTACTGCTCAATATTCAGTAATCGGAACATCTCATCTTTGGCATAGCCGCCCATGTTGATACGACAGCCATCCAATGAGAAATCCTTGTCCATGATCTTCTCAGCCAGATCCTTACGCGCATACAGATAACTGTGCTCTTCAAACAGTGGGTATTTATGTTGAAACGCTGATTTTTGATGTGACCCTAGAACCACTATCATCATATCAATCTGGTTCTTTGCTAACTTCTCATTCAACTGGGTGAAATCCCCGACATCAACACTCACCTCAACACTGTTACTGCGTTGGTAAAACGTCTCGATCGCTTTGGGAAGTGGGTTATAAGGCAAAGTGACGGTGTTATCCAAACATCCAATTCGCACATGCCCAGAGAGTTCCGTCTGTACACCTCGTAACTTATAAGCGAAGTCGGTTAAGGTCGATTTTAGTTGGTTCGCATATTTATACACTTGCTCACCTTCATGAGTCAGCTTAAAACCACGTCGACCACGTTGGCATAATGTTAATTCTAAGCTTTTTTCCAAGGCAATAAGCTGATTACTCAGCACTGGTTGACTAATCCCAGTGCTTGCGACCGCCTGATTGATGCCTCCTTGTTCAACAATTTCACAAAAAAGCTCTAATCTACGTAGGTCTCTTTTATCTAACTTATTGTTTTTATTCACTTTGCCACTCACATTTGTTTTTTGTTATGTTTACATCTGATTATATTCATTTATTAACAATAAATACATCAGTATGCTTTATTCACACTTATGGAATAACAATGCATGGATGGCACTATGGCGGCAGAAGCTTACGTGAATAAACCCGAAGCAACACACAGCCACAAAAAGATAGATGACTTCGAGTTGGAACCCGTTCCCGAGAAGGCCAAACGATCTTGGTGGGTCATCAGCCTTATTTGGTTGGCAATCGGCATCGACATTTCGGGACTGTTTCTCGGCTCGATTCTAAGCAGCGGTATTGGTTTTGAAGACGCACTGCTTGCCACGTTTATTGGTTCAGGCTTATTGGCGATCATCGCGATGCTGTGTGCCAACATTGGCTTTCAAGCTGGCGTCTCTACCCCGCTGGTGAGCAGCGCGGTATTTGGCCGTAACGGCGGTAAAATTCTTGGCTTCATCAACGGCATCTCATTAGTCGGCTGGTTCGCATTCCAGGCTGATTTCTTCGCTTTCATCATGGTCGATGCACTGGCGAAATACGACATCATAATTTCACACCTCACCGCTCTTATTGGCGGCAGTGTGTTAATGATGATGACGGCTATCTATGGCGTTCGTGCTTTAGGCAAACTCAGTACCTATTCTGTTCCATTGATGGTGACGTTGATTACCATCGGTTTGTTTATGGCTGCTGATTATCAAGGTGGCGCAGCGCCATCGATTGAAGATCCTTTGACGCTTGGCCAAGCCATCTCTTTTGTTATGTCTATCTGGATTCTAGCTGCGGTTGCTGCACCTGATATTGCTCGCTACGCCAAAACACGCCGTGATGCGATTTTAGGAGCGGGTATCGGTTTCCTCGTCGGCAACAGTGCCATCATTCTTATCGCATTGATCTTGACCAAAATGACCGGCACCGACGACCTAGTCGAAGTCTTCTTCACCCTAGGTTTAGGCATGGCGGCCATTATAGTACTGGTATTCGCACAATGGACCACCAACAGTAGCAACCTAACCTCTGGCGGCTTATGCATGTCGATGGTTCTACCTAAGATTCCGCGCCCTGTTCTGGTTGTGATCATGACCATCGTCGGCATTGGTATCGCTCAACTCGGCATGGTGAACAAGTTTACCGACTTCTTAATGCTACTCAGCGTAACCATTGCGCCTGCTGCGGGTGTCTACATCGTTCAATATTATGTTTTAGATTCGACAAAAATGAGCTTTGAGAACATCCAACAAGTTCCAGCTTGGATGTTTAAAGGCTTGGCTTCTTGGGCATTTGGTACTGCATTCAGCGCTTGTACTGCACCAGAGTTTTTCAACCTGTTTTCGTTCACCAGCATCTCGGCGTTAGACGGCATTCTTGCCGCTGGTGTGATTTACCTCGCCCTAATGAAGCTTTCTCCTTCAAGTGATAAGGAATAGTAGTTGTGATTATTACTGAACAAATGATTGATGATATCGCGCTGGGTGCGACGGTATTAGGTACTGGCGGCGGCGGTGACCCATACAGCGGTGCCTTGATGGCGAAAGTAGCCATTGCAACGGCAAAGCACCCTGTACGCATGATTCCTTTAGAAGACGTGCAAGACGATTGGATGACAGTGCCCTCTTCAATGATTGGCGCACCAACCGTCGCAGTAGAGAAACTCAATTCGAAAGATCAAATGTTGATTGCTTTCGAAGCGATGGAAAAAGCGCTCGGCACTGAAGTGGCGGCAACGTTTCCTATCGAAGTAGGCGGCTTCAATTCATTGATTCCAATTCTCGTTGCAGCACAAAAGAGCATTCCTGTGATCGATTGTGATGCGATGGGACGTGCGTTCCCAGAAGCTCAGATGGTGACCTTCTTTCTTGATGGTCTCCCTTCTGCACCAAACACATTGGCCGATGAGCGTGGCAATGTCGTCACACTTTACCCAATTGACGGTATTTGGTCTGAAAAGTTTGCGAGACCAATTACCGAACAGATGGGTGGCTCTGCAGCAATGTGCGATTACCCAATGAACGGTAAGAACCTAAAACGCAGCGCACTGCCCGCAACACTGACCCAAGCGATGAAAATTGGTCAAGCGATTAGAATGGCGAACGACAACAATCAGAGTGGCACACGGGCCGTATTAGACATTGTCGGCGGCCATACCATCATCAGTGGCAAGATTGTTGATATTCAACGTGAAACCGATGGTGGTTTTGCAACAGGTGGTGTCGTGATTGAAAAGCTGGCTCAGTTTGAAGATACCGGCGTCGATAACGTGTTTGTGCAGTTCCAAAACGAATTACTTCTCGCGCACAAAGGTACAAGCCGCGCAGACATGAGCCAAGATAACCTGCTGGCATCAACACCGGATCTTATTTCGATCTTGGATCATGAAACGGGTAAGCCAATCACAACCGAACAACTTCGTTACGGGCAGCGCATCGACCTTATCGCTTACCCTTGCGACCCCAAATGGCGCACTGACAAAGGTATTGAAGTCGCGGGCCCGGGTTACTTTGGCTACACCGTCGAGTATCAAACCATTGAACAACTAAAGTCTGCATTGAAGAGGTAGTCGCATGACAAACATTACGCTTGATTACTGCCGTTTGGGCATTGACGTAGGTGGCACCAATACCGACGGTGTGCTGCTCGACGCAGACTTAAATGTGATTGCCAAAGTAAAAACCGCAACCACACATGATGTTTCAACAGGGATCGACAACGCGATTTCTGCGCTATTAAACCAAGCAAACATTGATGGTCAGCAAGTGAAACACGCGATGCTTGGCACGACTCAATGCACCAACGCAATCGTTGAACGAAAAGGCTTAGACAGAGTCGGCATGATTCGCTTAGCGCTTCCCAGTGGTGATAGCGTCCCGCCCCTTTGTGGTTGGAGTGAAGCGTGGCAAAACCTGCTTGGTCAGCACTTCTACCAAGCACACGGCGGCTATGAATATGACGGCCAGTTGATTGCCGACATTCAAGAGTCTGAGATCCGCGAGCTTTGCCAGAAAATGAAAGGCCAAGTGGATTCCATTGCTATCTGCGGAGTGTTCTCTCCCGTCAACGGCGACCAGGAGCTTCAAGCAGCAGAATGGATTCAACAAGAACTTCCGGGCGTGAACCTATCGTTATCCCATAAAGTGGGCAGTTTAGGGCTTTTAGAGCGTGAGAACGCCACTATCCTCAATGCTGCTCTGCAAGGTACAGCAAAACGATTCGTAGACGGCTTTTGTAATGCACTCATCAATCATGAAATCCACACCACGCCTTATTTCGGTCAGAACGACGGAACACTGATGTCGCAGCAATTCGCATTGATGTACCCGATTCTTACCGTGGCTTGTGGCCCAACAAACTCGATTCGCGGAGCAAGCCACCTGACCAAGTTAAAAGATGCAATCGTGGTCGATGTGGGTGGCACTACGTCTGATATCGGCGTGCTAACTCACGGTTACCCAAGAGAGTCGAGCTTAGCGGTAGAGATTGGCGAAGTGAGAACCAACTTCCGCATGCCTGATATTTTGGCGTTAGCCATTGGTGGTGGTACCAAGGTTCGCTTTGAACAGCAGCGTATAGAGCTAGGCCCAGAAAGTGTTGGCCATACCTTGACGCAAACAGCGCGTAGCTTTGGTGGTGATGAACTTACGCTCACCGATATTGCACTCAAAACAGGACAAATGCAGTGGCAGGCAGAACATCAACTGAGTGATGAGATTGGTGTTTCAGCCGAACAAGCAAGCAAGATTTATCAACAAATGGTCACGGATGTTGAAGAAGGCATCGATAAGATGAAGACCTCTGCGGCGAGTGTACCCGTAATCATGGTTGGTGGTGGTAGTGCCCTATTCCCAGATCATTTTGAAGGTGTGAGCCAAGTGGTTCGTCCTAAGCACTTTGAAGTGGCTAATGCGATTGGTGTTGCGTTGGGTGAAATATCAGGTCAATTCGATAAGATCGTACCGATTGACCCAGCATCACGTGAAGAGACCTTAAAGGGCTTGGAAGCGCAATCAAAGCAACTGGCGATTGAAGCTGGCGCTTGCAGCGATAATGTCGCGATCATTGAACGCAGCGAGATTCCATTAAGCTACCTACAAGGCAATATGGTTCACGTTAAGATCAAAGCTGCTGGACATATCAAGATGGCTTAGAGCCGTTCCTTGAAAGCCTTACTTAGATTCTTATTCGACAATAAAAAAGCAGGTCACTTCTTCATATTAAAACGGAGAAATAGCCTGCTTTTTGTTTTCTGTTCTTATTTTGGGGCTTTCCGCCCAATAGCCACTCTATAGTTGCTCTCGGAGCGCTGCTAACGAGTCTTTCACCAATTCAGGTAATGAGTCTGCATTATCGCGATATTGAAGTAATGGATCCTCGCTCGCTTCAATGCTCTGGCATAAAGCAAACAGTGCAGATAATCCTAGGCTGCCGGCAGACCCTTTCAGTTTATGAGCTAAAGACTTAATTTCACGAGCGTTGTCAGCGGCACTTGCCACAATCAGTTCATCGAGAGTGACTTGGCTGCTTTGGTCAAACAACCCAACAATCTGCACTATTTTTTCTCGACCGAGAATGGCCAAGTCGTCTTTGATAATCTTAGGGTTAATCATCTGCACAATCGGTTCTCCTTGATTATGTTCCGCGTCTTGGTTTGCTCGTTGTGTCGAGCTTGCAAATGCCAATGCTGATAAGTCTAGCTCGGTTTCCTGAGGTTTAGAGTTTAGCTGACAACAAACAGCATCTGACGGATCCGGCTGAGGCAGCAACAGCGTGTGACCGTCCAACTGCTCAACAATCAATTCCGATAATGCTTCCTTCTCTAACGGCTTAGGTAAGAATCCATCAAAGCCAGACGACAAATAGCTTTCCACTTCTTCGTTAAACACATGAGCCGATACTGCGATCATTGGGGGTACTTTTCGAATTACGTCTTCTTCACTTTTATGCTGAAGCGCATCGTCTTTGAGTTGTTGAATTAACTCGACGCCATCGCAGTCGGGTAAGTTAATGTCCACCAGCGCAATATCGAACTCTTGCTCACTGAATATGGCTCTCGCTTCTTGTCCGGTTGTCGCAATCACAACCTCGTGCCCCAAGTTATGCAAGAAGCCTTCAGCAACGATGCAGTTTACGGGGTTATCTTCAATCAGAAATACTTTAGCTCGAATACACGCTTCAATGACCGGTACTTTCGTTTCTATCTTCTCACCGGCTTCAAGTGGCAGTGAGAACCAAAACTGGCTACCCTCGCCTTCTTCAGAATGAACGCCAATATCCCCGTTCATTGCCAACATGATGCTTTTACTGATCGCTAATCCAAGCCCTGTGCCGCCGGTTTTGTTGCGACCGCTATCGGTTTGGGTAAAGGCATCAAACAGACAAGCTTGTTCGCTAGCATCAATACCGACACCTGTATCTGACACTTCAAACATCACTCGATTTTCATCTTCGATATCTAAGCTGATAAAGATATCGACCGAGCCACTTTCCGTAAACTTAATCGCGTTACCGACCAAATTATTCAAGATTTGGCTGATTCGCGTTACGTCACCACGCCAATAGCGTTGCACATCACTTTCAATATGGAAATCAAAGTTCAGCTTCTTCTCAGCGGCACGCCCTTCCATCAATTGGTAGGTATCTTGAACCATCTGATGAAGATCAAACGAAGCAGTGCGGATTTCTAAATGCCCTGCTTCAATCTTTGAGTAATCCAACACGTCATTCAAAATCGCGAGTAGGTTCTTACCGCTGCGGTTAATGATGTCTGCATAGCCGGATTGCAGCGGGTCTAACCCGGTATCTTTGAGCAATCTTGCAGTACCTAATACACCGTTCATCGGCGTTCGTATTTCATGACTCATCGTCGCAAGGAAAGCGGATTTTGCGCGGCTTGCTTGCTCTGCGGCGTTACGAGCCTTAGCGTGGTTCCCTACCTCGATGTTCAGCTTCTCATTGGTCTTTTGCAGCTGGTAGGTTCGGTCTGTGACCAACTCTTCTAAGTGTTCTTTGTGCTCTTCAAGTTCGCGTTTCGCCTTTGCTTCACCCACCGCAACCACTTGTAGCGCCTGCGCGGTGTTTCTGGCAGTGATGATCGCCTCGCCCATATGAGCCAGCTCATCATTACCCTTTACCGAGATATCAATATTCAGGCGACCTTGTGCGATAGACATCAAGGCCGATGAGTATTCAGTAAGACGTTTAACAACCGAGATATACACCACTCGCCACACGATAAATGCAACGATAACCAAACCAATAACCGAAATCACAGACAGTGACCATTGAGCCAAATTCAACGTGCTGGTCAGCTCATCAACCGCTTTTTTGGTACTGCGGTTTGAATCATCAACCAGTTGGTTAACCGTTGTATTCAGCTGAGAGAACAGCTCCAACGTATTTTGCATCAGAAACTCTGACTTTTTGGTGTTCTCATATTGTTCTAATGAAATATCGAACACGACTTGGCGTTTTCTGAGCTCTTCTAGAAGCTGAGACATCTGCGCTGAACGAGTAGGATCTTCGACCGCTTTAACGCGGCGCGCCATGATTCTTAGGTTGGATTCAAATTCTGATTGGATTTGATGAATACGCTCTACGTTGGTAACGGTTTGCGTTTCTTCAATTTGGTTAAGCATTTTGAACGCCAGCAAATGCAATTCGTGTAGGCGCTCAGACAAATCAAGGTCAACCTCTACAAGCGCATCTAAGGCTTGGTAGGCTTTATCCGTTTCTTTGGTTTCTAGCAGGTCATAGATATGCGTGACGTTAGCAACCGCAATGGTAGCCGTGTTCAAAACTTGGGTTCGCGTCAACTGCTCTAGCTCTTCGGCCAATAGGCGCATCTCTTCGACACGAGACGACAACTCTTTGCTTAACCAAAGCTTACGCTCAACCGACACACCCAACTCAGCCAGTGTGTTAATAACGCTTTGAACATTGTTTTCGAGTTTATTGAGGAGCTGAGAATCGAAACTGTCGACACCAAGCTCTTTGATATGTTGAAGAAGCGACTCAAGTTGGTCAAACAGTACGGTGCCAGCCTCTTTTCTTTCAGCTTCGTTTCTCGCATTAGAAAGTGTTTGTACTGACGAAATAATACGGTTACTCAACTCAGAAACCTGACGAGCTTCGATCATGGCAGGAAGCGCCGAATCAACGACGTTTCTTTCCGTTTTGGCTACAAAGCTAAAACCAGAAACACCGATCAATGCAGACAATAGAACCAACAGTGCCATCACTAAGAATGAGGCCAGCAGCTTGCGTCCAATACTCGCTGAAGCTAACAACATAAACTCTAAACCTTAAAACGTTCTTCTTTACCCATGCAGAATACGCTATATTTTGCAGTGTTTCTTATCTAAAACCAATAAAACGGCAATTCATGCTATCTAGACCTTTCGCTTCAATAATTCTTCTCTCACTACTGGCCTCAGTGACCACTGTCTCAGGGGCTAGCGAGCCTTTGAGCCCAATAAAACCAGCCGAAGCCACATCACACAAAGAGAAAATTTGTGCCATTTATCCGCACCTCAAAGACTCTTATTGGTTGTCGGTAAACTATGGAATGATCTCTGAAGCAGAAAAGCAGCAAGTTGAGCTAAGAGTATTGGAAGCTGGCGGTTACCCCAACGTGGCCAAACAAGCCTCGCAACTGGTGCTTTGCACACAATGGGGAGCCGATGCGATTATTTTAGGCACAGTTTCACCCGATGCATACCATGACAACCTTACTGATTGGGTTGGCTCGACGCCTGTATTTGCTACGGTAAATGAGTTAACCGTCAATGAAGAACAACAGAAGGTATTAAAAGGTACGGTCGGTGTCGATTGGTACCAAATGGGATACCAAGTCGGAGATTTTTTGTCGAAACGACACCCGAAAGGATCAGGCGAAACACCTATCGCCCTGTTACTTGGTCCACAAGCAAGTGGCGGCACTAAGCCTGTGGCACTGGGGTTTTATGATGCGATCAAGTCGAGTGATATCAAAATCGCGATCAGCTATTGGGCAGATAACGATAAAGAACTGCAAAGAAACCTAGTACAACAGGTGATCGAGGAGCCGGATATCCAATATATAGTCGGAAGTGCCGTCGCGATTGAAGCAGCGATCAGTGAGCTACGAGCGGCCGATAAAACCGAAGAGATTGGGTTAATCTCAAGTTACCTAAGTCACGGAACCTACCGTGGTTTACTCCGTAACAAGGTACTTTTTGCGCCAACAGATAAAATGGTTGAGCAAGGTCGCTTGTCGGTAAAACAAGCCACGAGTTACTTACGCGGTCAACCTTACGAGCAACACAGCGCACCGATTATCGAAGCGCTGACACCTGCAACTCTCAAAGATCAAATTATCGCCGACTCATTGTCACCTTCTGAGTTTCGTCCGGTATTCAGTGTGAATCCATAGTGCTATATTGGCTGAAGAACTCAAAACAATAAAAACGAAACAACAATTTAGGGAACATTCATGCAAAAAACGACGCGCACTATGCCAACACATAAGCATATCGCTTTGGTCGCTCATGACCACTTCAAACCTGAGCTACTAAGATGGGTCAAAGAGAACAAAGAAAAACTACAAAAGCACTTCCTTTACGCAACGGGCACGACTGGTTCTTTACTAAGTAAAGAGACAGACTTAGCAATCAAGAGCATGATCAGCGGCCCTATGGGCGGTGACCAACAACTTGGCGCGCTTATCTCTGAAGGCAAGATCGATATGCTGATTTTCTTCTGGGATCCACTTAATGCTGTACCACATGACCCAGACGTAAAAGCACTGCTTCGTATCGCAAGTGTTTGGAACATTCCTGTGGCCACTAACCGCGCTACCGCTAATTTCTTGTTTAACTCTTCACTGCTTGAAGAAGAAGTAATCATCGAGATCCCAGACTACGAAGCGTACCTAGCTGAGCGCACGTAATCGCACGTTAAATGTGCTCTCTACTGAACAGACTAAAAAGCCTGCATTTTATCGCAGGCTTTTTTATGTCTCGTTTTCAGACATTAAACAGTTCAATCATAAAACAGTGCGAGAGTCTCTCTATTTATCGCTCCACACTGCCATCTCGTTGCCACTTGGCTCTCTGAAATGGAAACGTCTGCCGCCGGGAAAGCTAAAGATCTCACGGTTTATCTGACCACCAGCATCAATTACATCGCGCTCGGTTTACTCAAGATCTTGGCTATAAAAAACCATCAGCGCCGCGCCATTATCCGTATTCGACGCCAGATCCGCCAAATAGAAGCCGCCCATTAAGCCTTTGCCTTCAAACGCAGAATACTCAGGGCCATAGTCTTCAAAGCTCCAACCAAACACTTGACTGAAAAACGCCTTAGTTGCGGCGATGTCTTTCGCAGCAAATTCAATGTAGTTAATAGAGCCGTGTTCCATAGCAAATTCCTTATGCTTTATGCGTCTGCCTGGTGATATTAGGGCAGGGATTGAAGATCTAATCTTAGACAATCAAGTCAAGTAACATCACTTTTTACAAACAACTGGGTAATCAGAACCATGCAGCTCCTGCACAAAGCCAGAACCGTCACCGCTGTGCGTGATCCATACTTTCTCTTTTGCCCGCGTCATTGCTACATAGAACAAACGACGCTCTTCCGCATAAGGGAACGCGTCTGATGATTCAGTCAATGCGCCATCAATATGCAGCTGTTTTTTCTTGGTCGGGAACTGTCCTTCATCAACACAAAGAATAATGACAAAGTCCGCCTCTTTACCTTTACTGCCGTGGCAAGTCATGAACTTGATATCAATGGAGGTGAAGATCTTCTTCCAATCTTCCAACAACTCTGGCTTGTGGTAATGATTACGTCCAAGTAGCAACACCGATTTATTGGTTTTGCCTTTGGATTGACGGTTCAGTTGATCAAGAATCTTCTCAACTTCTTTGCTTGGCGCACTGTACACCGCCTTCTGCTTTTGTTGCTTGAAGCTGTTCAGTTCTTTCGGAATCTGAATTGGGTTTTCTTGTACAAAGCGATTGGCAACTGCACCTAGCTGATTGTTAAAGCGATAAGTGGTATCTAGGTGATGAATGGTCGAGCTTTCAAAGCGATCCTTAAAGCCCGTGGTCAAATCCACATCCGCACCCGCAAACTGATAAATCGACTGCCAGTCATCGCCTACTGCAAAAATAGAGGCTTGATGCTCGGCTTTAGACTGATTACACAGTGCTTCAACCAAGGCAAGACGATCAGGTGAGATATCTTGGTATTCATCGATCATGATGAACTTCCAAGGTGAGATAAACTTGCCCTTCTCGACATACTGAGTCGCTCGGCTGATCATGATTGAGAAGTCGATATGATTCTGTTCTTTCAGCTCCTTTTGCCACGCGGTTACACATGGCCAACACAGTGAAAGCTCGCTGTTGAGGCGCGCATAGTCTCGGTGATCAATCAGCTGTTGCTGTACTTCTTTTTTGGTTAAACCCGACGCATTCAACTGTTCTAGCTGCTTTTCAAGCCAACCGATCAATTTGAGGTTTGAAACGTGGCTACCAAGCTCATCGTCACCGGTTAAATAAGCGATTGGCCATTTAGACAAATGCTTTTGCCAACGTTTAAAGTTGGTCGGTGTCATCCAGTGCTTCTTCAACCAATCAATGCACCATGCTTGGCGTTGGTTGTCATCGAGCGCTAAAGGAGAAATAACCACACGTTCGGGTTCAACTTGATTCAGTATCTTTAAACCCAACTGGTGGAAAGTGCTGACTTGCACCTTCTCTGCTGATAAACCAATTTTGCTGTCGAGACGTTGCTTCATCTCTTCTGCCGCTTCACGACCAAAAGCGAGCAATAGCAACTCTTCAGCTTGAGCTTGATGGCTTTGCAGTAAATACGCGACGCGAGCCGTTAGAACACTGGTTTTACCCGAGCCTGCACCCGCTAAAATAAGGTTGTGATCATCATTCATCAAAACCGCATATTGCTGCGATAAGTTCAGTGGTGACGACTCACATTGCGCAAACAACACTTCCCAGTTTTTTCGCTCGGTCTCTAGCCATTGCTGGTTTCTTTCAGCTTGCTTGATTTCCGTTTCAGATAACCATGGCTGCATTCTTGCGATGCGGTTTGGCATGCGTTGTGCGGCCTCTTCTAGCGTCATTGTCATACTCTCTAAGCCTGAGTTGACCATATCAACCCAAGTGTTGACCTTAGAATGCGGTAGAAAGGCTGGTAATTGCTCAAGACGTGTTAATTCAGCTTCCCACTGAGGTACGTGTTCAGCCAATTGTTCACATTGAGTGTCGTGCCACTTCTGATAAGCACTAACTGACGCGCGTGCAAATTGACGGCATTGATCCCAAGGTAAGCCTTGTACTAACCAACTGCGCTGTGTTCCATCTTGTTGATTAGCAAAAAATTGTAGCGATCCCCAGAACAATCCGCGCTTTATCGCGATCTTGCCACTCCAAATAGTAAATGGGATACGCTCTTCACTGCCTACTGAAGATAACAGCAAGCGTGGACCATCAAGTTCAACCTGATGATATTCATTTTGAATAAAAAACTGTGCAGTCTTGTTAGCGCTTAGCTGCATTGGAGTGTGCTCTTAATTGGGAATATTGAATTTATATCATGATGCAATGAGAATTAATAATATCTCATATCTTATCGACGCTTTCATGACCACCTACGGGCAATTATGGATAAGTATCAAATTCTTGTGCTTGATTTCTGTTAGGATTATGGTTTTTAGTGTGTCAAGTGAGCGACTGTGGACTTTTCAGCCAAATTACGCCTCTATTGGGCGAATAAAACCATAAATTACAGCGTATTAATTCTCATCACTCTGCTCGGCGTGGTGGTGCCTGCTTGGTATTATGGACAAAACACACTGATCACGCCTTTGATCTTAGGCGTTATTGCTGCGGCTCTTGCGGAAAGTGATGACAGCTTTACCGGGCGCTTGAAAGCACTCACGCTGACCTTTATCTGTTTCGCCGTTGCGGCTTTCTCTATTGAGCTTCTCTTCGATACGCCTTGGCTGTTCGCGATAGGGCTTTTTGTTTCAACCTTCTTTTTTATCATTCTCGGGGCAATTGGCCCTAAATACGCGAGTATCGCGTTTGGTTCTCTCTTGGTTGCCATCTATACCATGCTTGGTGCACACGAGAGCACCAACCTTTGGTTTCAACCGCTTCTACTGTTAACTGGCGCCGCTTGGTACTACTTCATGTCGATGATTTGGCAGATAGTGTGGCCAATGCAACCCGTGCAGCAAAACTTAGCCACGGTATTCGATCAAATCGGTAACTACATCGATTCAAAAGCGGAACTCTTCTACCCCGTTTCTGACTTGATTCCCCAGCCACACCGAATCATTGAAGCCAAACTCAACGCGAGTACCGTTAACGCACTCAACATGTGTAAGGCGACGCTACTTAACCGCTCTAAGCGCGGACACATTGACGGCCCTAGTGACCGATTTCTTAACACCTACTTTATCGCACAAGATATTCATGAACGCGTAAGCTCAAGCCATTATCGTTATCAAGAGCTAGCAAAACACTTTGAACGCTCTGACGTGTTGTTTCGATTTAAGTATCTACTGGAAGCGCAGGCCACTGCGTGTAAAGAAGTGGCGAGCTCGTTGAAAGTTGGCGCTGAATACCAGCATGGTGACAAGTCTGTATTGGCACTCGATGAGCTGATGTCTTCGCTCAATCATCTGCACCAACAGAATAATCCTAAATGGAAATCACTGCTGAACCAGTTGGATTACTTATTCAATAACCTAGCAACCGTTGAAAAACAGCTCTCGAATATCAGCAACCCAGATGCAGAGAAGATTGAAGAAGGTGTATTGAACGATACCAACCCTCATACTTTGACGGCAATGTCGCACAAGATCAAAGCTAACTTGCACACCGATTCTATGCTATTCCGCCACGCGATTCGCATGGCGATCACTTTGACGCTGGGCTACGGGATTATCCAGGGTTTTGATATCGAACGAGGTTATTGGATTCTACTGACGACACTGTTTGTGTGTCAGCCAAACTACAGTGCAACCCGTCAAAAACTGACGGCGCGTGTCATTGGCACGGTCGCAGGCTTATTGATCGGAGTACCGTTACTGACTTTCTTCCCGTCGCAAGAGAGCCAATTAGTGTTCATTGTGATCAGTGGCGTGATGTTCTTTGCGTTTCGAATCAATAACTACGGGTTTGCGACCGGCTTTATCACACTGCTTGTGCTCTTCTGCTTTAACCAATTAGGTGAAGGCTACGCGGTAGTATTGCCAAGGTTAGCGGATACCTTTATTGGTTGTGCTCTCGCCGTGCTTGCTGTCATTTATGTGTTGCCTGATTGGCAATCGAAGCGACTGCACAAAGTGATGGCGGATGCGCTCGATTCCAACAAGAACTATCTCGCTCAGATCATCGGCCAATACCGTGTCGGTAAGAAAGATAGCCTAAACTATCGTATCGCTCGTCGGAGCGCTCATAATAATGACGCAAACCTGACTGCCGCCATCAGTAGCATGTTGGTTGAACCGGGTAAGTACCGTACCTCTGAAGATGAGAGCTTCCGATTCTTAACACTCAATCATGCTCTGCTTAGCTATATCTCGGCTCTGGGTGCTCACAGAACGCGTATTGATGATGAAGCGACACACAAACTGGTGCTAGATGCGCACAGAGTAATCCACCAGCATCTCGACGCTCTAAATGATCAGCTCTATTCTCATAAAGAGCATTGTGAAGTGAAAAACGCTTATGACCCGGAGCTGGATAAACGTTTGAGTGAATGGCGAGAAGAAGATGAGAATTCTGTCAAAATGGTTCTACAACAGCTCCATTTGATCTATCGCATGCTTCCAGAACTGCATACCTTAGCGACCAAGTTTGCAGTTAAGGTTAAGATCGACAAGTCGTTTGAAACAGAAGCTTCTTGAGCAACAAACAAAATACCGTAAAAACAAAAAGATAACGCCAATTGCTTATCTTTTGATCATCACAAATATTTATACATTGCTTTACCCATACCCCTAATTGGGTAGAGAAATTACTTACCTACCCTTGTGCCACAAGGGTTGAAGGCGTTTTTACATTGTAGGAATCTTCTGACTTTGATTGACCAAGCCTTAACTTTTCCTAACATTTCTCGGACAAAAAACGACCACAGGAATTTATAGTTGTCTTAGTTTCAAGAAACTTCAAACATCATTTAAAATTCACTTAATCTTGTTTGATTTCCTGAATCAGTAGGCTATGCTCTAAAGAGCATATGAATTTGAACAAAGGTCACACTATGAATACACAGCAATTTGAAGCATTTAAGCAGCAAATACAGCTTCTTAGCCCACAACAATTAAAAGCACTTCAGGGTGAGATCGACGGCAACCTCGAAACAGAGAAGCCTTCTTTGCTTACTGATGAAGAGTTAAACGCGCTAAATGACCTGTTCAGTTAATAGACAGACATCACTAATTTAGCTTAAGTTCACATTTTCACCGTAAATTTCATCTGTTCACCATTGCGCTCAAAATATCGTCCGCCTAGACTCATTCCATACGTCAATAAAAGGTTCTGATATGTCGATATCTGGTATTCAATCTGGTTACGCCATTATTCAGCAATCCACCAACATGGCTGAAGAAGCCGCAATCGAGCTCAACCAAGCCTCCAAACACGCTCTAGAATCCGACGACACTTTCGAAGCTAGCGATCTCAGCTTTAATCAAATAGAGCCTGAACAAGCCATTTCCTTTAAAGACAAAGAACCTGAACCTGCTTCATCTTCAACCGATTCCCTGATTAAACTGACACAAAGCGCAAGTTATAACCGCGTTGGTGCAAGTGTGGTTGATCGTCAAAACGAAGCCATCGGTAGCCTTCTCGACATTCATATCTAAATTTCGCTCAAATACAGCCTATATTTCGCGAAACTTCGCTGCTTTTTGCTTCAACAACCACACAAACTGTAACTCATTATATCAGGCGCTTGTTTCTGGTTTATTACTCGGTAGAATCAGCGCAAACCAATTTGCTGCACAAACTTTACTTCATACTATTTATGCCAAAACTAAATCTGCATCGCCGTGACTATGTTTCTATTTTAGGAGGCGACATCTCCGCAGACGAATTAGAAAAAAAGCTTCAGCCTCATTTTGAAAAGCCAGTAAATAAGCTGACACCTAGCCCCTATCTGACAGAAAAGAATCTCACACGTCGCTGGACAGCGCTCGATAATGCAGATTCACAGCAAGAACTGCTCGACCCTCATACACAAAGTCAGTTCCAAGCTTATGAGAAAAACATTGAGCACTTTATTGGCACCGTTAAAGTCCCTGTGGGAATATCTGGCCCTTTAAGAGTCAATGGCCTATTTGCTACGGGCGATTACCTCGTACCACTCGCGACCACAGAAGCTGCGCTTGTCGCGTCTTATAACCGTGGTTCTAAGCTGATTACGGCTTGTGGTGGCGCAAGTGCTATGTTGCTCAATGAAGGCGTAACACGTACTCCTGGCTTTGCATTTCAAGGATTAGTTGAAGCCGGACAGTTTGTGGCTTGGGCTGTGACTCAGTATGACCAGTTCAAGATCTTGGCAGAATCAACAACATCACACGGCAAGCTGACCGACATTAATATCAACATCGAAGGTAACCATGTTTACTTGGTGTTCGAATTTCTAACCGGAGACGCTTCTGGTCAGAATATGGTGACCATCGCAACCAATGCCGTGTTTGAGTACATCATCGAAAATACGCCAGTTAAGCCTGACCATGCTTTCCTTGATGGCAACTTGTCAGGCGATAAGAAAGCCAATACCCAAACCTTGCGCAGCGTTCGTGGCAAAAAGGTAACTGCTGAGGTTAATATCCCTGCAGAGCTTGTCGCGAAGTACCTACACACGACACCAGAGAAGATGGTCCAGTTTGGCCAAATGACCACAGTCGGTGGCGCTTTGAGCGGCACTATCGGTATCAACGCCCATTATGCGAATGCACTGGCGGCACTTTACATCGCTTGTGGCCAAGACGCGGCCTGTGTCGCCGAGTCAGCGATTGGTATGACGCGTATGGAACTCAACAAAGAAGGCGGTTTATACGCTAGCGTGACACTGCCTAACTTAATGGTTGGGACTGTCGGCGGTGGTACTGGCTTGCCAAGTCAAAAAGCCTGTTTAGATTTACTTGGGCTGCATGGTAACGGTAAATCACAAGCCCTAGCTGAAGTTTGTGCTGCACTGTGTTTAGCGGGTGAACTATCGATTGTGGGCGCATTTTGCGCAGGCCACTTTTCACGAGCGCACCATAAGCTAGCTCGTAAATAACCTTTATCCAATTTGGCTTGTTCGATTTTGTCGTTCATGCAAAATCACAAGCCAATCTGAATGCGTGAGTCATAAATGGATTACTTACACTTATCTAGGGTGAGCCTTAAGCACCTCACTGCGCTTCATATTATGCTGAACACCCACAGCGTCACTCAGACCTCAGAGCAACTCTGTGTCAGCCCTTCGAGTGTAAGCAAAACCCTGTCTCAGCTGCGTGACATCCTGAATGATGAGCTTTTCTATCGAGATGGTACCAAGCTTATCCCGACTCCCTTTGCTCTGAAGATAGCGCCCACTGTTCACGCAATTCTTTCAAGCATGAATGGACTGCTTCATCAAAAGAGTTTTACCCCTCAAGAGTACCAAGGCAGTTTTTCACTTTCGATGCGTGAAAGTACCTTCGAAGTATTTGCCTCTAAGATAAGTAAAATCACTACTGAACTGGCGCCAAACGCGAAGCTCAACATCTATTCGAAACAACAGCTCGGCTTCGATGCTTTACTCAGTGGCAAGGTCAATTTGATCTTGTTGCCTCATGATATATCTCAGCCGCCGACCGATAACAAAGAGCTGGTTTGGGAAACAATTCTTCCAGATGAAATGGTTTGTTTGATGGGCGCACACCACCCTCTCGCTCAGCAAGAACTGACGGTAGAAGGCTACTTAGATTACAAGCACATTGGGATTTTAGATAACGAACTGTCTCAGCCTTACTTTGAACAAAACTTGGTTCAATGCCACCAACCAAGAGAGATGGCAATATCGGTCGCGGACTTCGGCGCTGCGGCTGTGTTGTGTCACCACACACCTTTCCTGTTCACTTGCTCTAAACAGTGGGCTGAGCATGCTAAACAAGCTCAGGGCTTAGTGAGCAAGCCCTTGCCTTTTGATTACGGTAAGGTGGCGTACAGCTTGGTGTGGAATAAACCCAACATGAATGATCAAGCGATCAAATGGTTGTGTGACCTGTTTTTAGAAGCTTAATATTTTTAGAGACTTAATATCTTTAGAAAGTTAACGTTCTTAGAAGCCTGATGACCGCCTAAGAAATCTAAAGACTAGGTATAAACCTCAGGAGTTTGCATCGGTCTTTGAACTATGGTGTAGAGCTTATCGTGAAAGCTCTGCATCTGTTTTTCGGTGCATTTCGGCCAATCTAACGCGTCGCCAATGACACCATGATGCTGAAACGCATTCAGCCGAATTCGAATATCACTTGGTAGAGTCTTCAAGTAACGCCCCACTTGTTCAATTTCGTCCTCAAGATCGCTTTTATTTGGGATATGTAGCAACCTAACTTCGTGCAGTTTTCCTTTATCTGCTAAGTAGTTAATGGTTTCAAATACTCGATGGTTTCCTCTACCTACTAGCCATTGGTGTGTTTCAGATTGCCATGATTTTAGGTCAATCATCGCGCCATCAAGGTAAGGTAATACTCGCTCCCACCCTTGTTGAGGCAACGAGCCGTTACTGTCAATAAAACACGTTAAGTGTGCCAATTGCGGATCGCTTTTAATCGCTTGAAATAGCTCTATGATAAACGGCAACTGCATGGTCGCTTCACCGCCAGAAACGGTAATGCCACTCAAGAAAAACTGATTATGCCTGACAAGCTCCAGAACCTCTGAGACCGTCATTGTGGTAATTTTCGGGCTCGACTTATGGTCGCAGATATCAATGCACTTATCGCAGTTGGTGCAAGCTGCTGGGTCCCACTTCACTTTGCCATCAACCATGCTTAAAGCACGGCTTGGACAGCCGCTAATGCAGTCACCACAATGGTTACAGTGATTGATTGTGTGGGGGTTGTGGCAAGTAATACAATCAAAATTGCAGCCCTGAAGAAACAGCACCAAGCGGTTTCCCGGGCCATCAACACAAGAAAAGGTCAGCACACGGCTGACCTTCGCTTGTTTTTCTGCCTTATTATTTTTAACCCTAGCCATTTGAGTTGTTAGATCAGAAATTTTCATAATTCACATTGTTCGTATTCGAAACGCACCATACACATAACGCACGCACGTTAAAGCTATTCGTATGTCGGCGACATCTCTAAACTCGCCACGCGTGGTTTACGCTCTAATATGCCCGTGTTCTTCGCAGCTTCGGCACCTAAAAAGGTGGTATTGGTGCGTGAGCCTTGCTCGTCATATTTGGCAATGTCAGATAGCTTAATCATGTAACCCGTGACACGAACCAAATCATTTGATGCAACGTTAGCCGTGAACTCTCGGTAACCCGCTTGAATCGCGCCTTTACACAGGTTAAACATCGCTTCAGGGTTAGATTTCACTGTTTCGTCGATGGTCAGAATGTCACTGATGCCCGAGGTGTAGAACTTATGGTGACCCGCGGTTGCACGAACGTAAGAGACAGGATCCGGTTCGGTACCATAAGGAATACGGACACCCGGCGTCACATCTTCATCTAAGCTAATACCGCCTTGAGCATGCAGCAGAGCTTTACCTTCTAACCCATACTTCACGTCAGAGCGTTCAACGATCTCAGCCAGTTTTTCGGAGATACGGTGACCAAGCTGATTTGCCTGTTCATCGTGACCATAGCGCCCTGCTTGGCCCTCTTTCTCCATCAAGATGTTGACTGCTTCCGCCATGCCATAAATACCAAACATTGGCGCAAAGCGATCTTCTTCGATAAGGCCTTCTTTGGTCAGGAAACCTTCGAAGAAGTTAGACTCTTCATGCAAGAAGCGGCTACGAGCGTTCATCAACTCAACCATGATGCCACTGTAGTTCGGCAGTACTTGTTGTAAGAAATCAGCACTGTCCTCAGACTTCAACGCCACTTGCTTAAGGTTCATACGCACCAAGGTGTTTGAACCACCCGCTAACGGCAGAGAGTTGTAGCAGCTCACAATACCAAAACGCTTATCGCCGTAAGCCTCGGCATGCGCTGGATAGTTTGCAATATGTGGTTTACTGCATTCACAGATGTTGCTCGCCGCATGACGAAGTAGATCATCAGGTGTCACGGCTGGGTCGTACATAAAGGTTAAGTTTGGCGCGATCTGCTTCAATTCAGCGTCTACACGTAAAATCGTACGGCAGATAATGTTGTCTGTCGGGCCGATATTCACATGCATAAAGGCGTCTGGCAGTGTGCGATCCAACATGATCCAGAACAGCTTAATCTTTTGGTATACCTGCTCTTCTGTTAAGTCGCCCACGAAAGGCATCAACACATCATCCAACTGACCTAGGTAAACCGGAATTGAAGTGACAGACGGAACATGGTGGTAAAGGATGGTAAGCATGTTCAATGCTTCATCGAAGTTGGTTGCCGCGCTAAGCTCTAAATACTCTGAGCCTTGATGTAAGTATTTAGAATAATCTGGAAGTACATAGCGCGGCTTAAATGGGGCGTGCCCTTCAAACATGTCACACAGCACACCTTGTTGTAAGGCTTGCTCTACTTCTTTGCTTACCGGCATATACGGTAAGCTGGCTTCAGCTTCTAAGGCAAGATAGCTCGACTTCTGTTTTGGTGACAGGTTGGCATCTGAAATGATATTGCTAAAGCGTTGTTGTTGCTCTGAAAGTGGTGAAGAAGTAGATGACGCAGATTGGTGGCTCATGATTAAACCCTTAGTGTTGTTATGGGCTTATTTTATATCTCACCGTTATATTTCCACTAATGAAATGTATGCAAGACTACATTTCCAGAATGGAAATAAATAATTTGTAAATTAGCGGTGTTGAGTTTTCTATGAGCGAGATGAGAAACAGAGAAATAGAGAAACCAGAGTTAGTAGTGAAGAAATGAGAAAGCGCTAATTCGTTCTGTTTAAAACGATAGCGCCAAAAAGAGAAAACCCACATAACTGACGTTAGAGTCGTTAATGTGGGTTTAGTAGTTTAAATGAGCATTCTGAATGCTAGCTCAAGGCATACACACGATTACAGATCTGGAAGCGCTTGTTTACGTCCAACACCCATTAATACCTTTAACTCTCCTTGTGGAGTGTCAATCGAGAACGGTGTAGAGACTTCAACTACTGCAAAGCCCGCTGCACTCAATACATTTTCTGAGCGCTGTTGGCTTACACCGTAGTCTTCACTGTCGCTTTCCAAGTACCAATCCCAGTGTACAAACGTACCGTCGTTTTCAAGCAGCGTGTAAATCAGACTGACTGTGTCTTGTAGGTTCGGGATAAAACCACACACCGAAGAGGCTACCACTAGGTCAAACTGGTTTCTGAATGCTGGATGCTGCGCTGCAAGTCCGCGCGATAAAATATCAACTACCGGTTCAACGTTAGGTAACTCTTTCTTATCTAACTCTTCAATCATCCCTTCAGAGATATCAAGTGCGATGATCTCTTTTGCTAAAGGAGATATTTTCTGGCTGAGTAGTCCTGTACCACAACCAAAATCAAGGACACGGGTTCCGTTTAAATCAACGAGCTGTGTTAACTGGTCAAATACGGATTGTGCGAATACTGCGGTTGCGGGATCTTTATCCCAATCAACGGCGTATTCGTCCCATTGTTTCGCCATCATGGCCTCCATCTTTACTTCTTGTAGGTTCGGAACTTCCCCAGAGTAAACCAAATTAGTCAATTCGTCATAGAGTTATCATGCAAAGATGGACTATTTCTAAGATAGTCAGCACAATATTCAGATAATATGCACCGACCCCCGCTCAATATGGAAATGAAATGAACCTTTCTCAAGTCCAAGCCTTTTGTTCCGTTGCTGATTTAGGATCAGTTTCTGAAGCTGCACGCCAGTTAGAATGCAACCGAACCAAACTCAGCATGTCGATTAAAGCCTTGGAAAAAGAGTTAGATGTCGAGCTGTTCGTCCGCAGCGGAAACCACGTTGAGCTTTCAGAAGCGGGTAAAGCGATTTACAAAGATTGCGAAGGCATGTTGGTGACAGCCGCGCGTATTAAACAAACCTGCTTGCATGTTTCGGGCGAATTCAACGCAGAAATTTGGATAGCACGAGATGACTCCCTACCCGATGAAATGTGGCAGGACTTATCTCACGCCTTAAATAACAAGTACCCTTCTACCTCATTCAACTTCGTTCTCGCATCGAGCGGTGACTTAGCTAACCTAGTTGAAACTCAGCAAGTCGACTTCGCATTTGGTGTCGATTACGAACGCGTCGATGACCCAAGAATTATCTACAACCCGCTTGGTAAGATTCGAATGATGTCTGTATGTAAGAAAGGACATGATTTGAGTGCGATGCGACGAGTGTCTGATGAAGTACTGAGAAATTCGATGCAAGCAACCATGGTTTATCTTAATGAAAAGGATAATCCTGAGCTTGAGCCCTTCTCGCGTCGTTACATTGGCTTCTCTAGCTTCGACTTTATGTTGGATACGATTCTACGTGAAGAAGCATGGGGCGTAATGCCTGAGCCATTGATTCGCCATTTACTGCGTGAACAAGAGCTTGCCGTGATCAAACACACCTACGGTTTAACACAAGAAGACTACTGTATGTTTACCGCGGCTGGCATGGCAGAGCACCCAGGAATGAATTGGTTGGCCGACCAGCTTAGTGATTATTTGTTTGATTTCTAGACGGACGACTTTTACTCCATACTTAAGTCTTGCTCTAGAAAACCATCACGTGATCCACTAAGTAGCGTCCGTCTTCTTCAACCAATACCATTTCGGCGACAAACTCGCCTTTGGCGATGGTGTAAGCTTGTTTCCACACAAAAGCGATGGAGTCTGAACGTCTAAACAGCGCGACTTGCTCTCGCTCAGCAAAAAAGCCATTACTGTGCTGATAATGGTGACACACCTTTTCTAAATATTCCGGCGTAACAATGTCTTTCATCCTTTGAGTAAAGTTTCGACAGTGCTGTTCATGATCGACCTTGGTTGAACCATCCATCAGATTATCCATGATCGGGTTAGCAATCACCCACAACTCGTTATCACTGATATCGTCAAACTTCATATTGATTCACTCCTTGTCCATCGCAGTCGCAGTCAAATCTAGAAGACCAATAAGACCTTAGCGACTAATGTGTTTTATTAATCATAAACGATCCTATTTCAGTTGCACACCATCACCAAAAAACACTCAACGTCAACTTTATTGACACCACGCCCTAACCTTAAGTCACTGAATTTTATTGATTTATATGTTCGAATTAAATAAGACATATAAACATCATCAGATAAAGTTTGTAAAGTTAGCTCATTATTAGAACAATGAAGTTATCAAAAACATCTGGAAAATATTATGTGTGACAGGAAAAGCCAAAACGAAAATCGAGTACTATTGTTCTCAGCCCTTTTAGCATCAGGCTTCGCAATTGGCGGATTGGTGTTGGGGCTTCTCGTTGGCTCTCTGGTCATAGTATTTGACGGTGTCTATTCTCTTATCAGCTTACTGTTAACTTTATTGTCACTAGCTGCTTCAAAATACATTAACCGCCCTTCAGATAGAGAGTTCCCGTTCGGTCGAGCTATCATCGAGCCGATTGTGATTGCGATTAAAGCCGTTGTGATTCTTCTTGTGGTTGGTTATTCACTTTACTCTGCGATTGGTGCCCTAATGACGGGTGGCCGTGAAGTTGATGCTTCTATTGCAACTCTGTTTGGTATTTTCAACGTGTTGGGTTGTGGTTACGCTTGGTGGTACATCGCGAATAAGAGCAAACGTATTTCTTCAGGTCTGATTCAGGCTGAATCTAAGCAGTGGCAGATGGATACGCTACTGAGTGTAGCGGTAACAGCGGGTTTCGTAGCGGCTTGGTTAATTACTTTTTCTCCGCTTGCAGAATACGCAGTGTATGCCGACCCAATGATGATGTTGCTAATGTCTTTCTACTTCATCAAAGTGCCTTTCGACATGTTACGTGAAGCCATGCGCGAACTGCTTATGATGTCGGCAAACAAAGATATTTGTGATGCGGTAGATAAGAACGTTGTCGCGGTAGACAAAGAAGCGGAGCAAGATTTGGAGCTGATGGGTGTGACTAAGGTTGGTCCTGAGCTAAGAATCAACGTTGATATTCATACCAATGACCAAGATGCAATTGCGGTTGATGATATTGAACGTACGCGCCGCCAACTTAAGCGACGCTTATCGAAGATGCCTTATGAGCTTCAATTGAATCTCAATATCGCGAGTTAAGAATCGAGAGTTAAAAAAAAACAAGAATTAACCCATCAACCTCTGGTTAACTAAGACTCTGATTGAACCTTTTTAGAAGCCGACGCCGTAACCGTCGGCTTTTTGTCTCTGGTTACCCACCAGCAAGCTAAAGAGCCAATCGTCACCATACAAACGCCTTGCCAAAACGTCATGCTCAGTGACAAACCCAAAATCATAGAAGACAGTAAGGTCGCAAAAATAGGCGTGAAATAAGACATGGTCGCTAGGAAGACCATATTGCCGCCAAGTATCGCGGTATTCCAAAGTGCGTAACCTGCGCCCATACACACACCGGCTAACACTAAGTCAATCGCAGCACTGGTTGTCATCACCATGCCGGTTTCGTTACTCAATGCGTATTTGATCCACAAGGTGATTGCCGTTGCGATAAAGAACAACACAATCGCATTCTGCCCTTTCGCCACTTTCTGAGTGTAATTACAGTAAACCGCCCAAATAATCGCGCCGAAAAACGCCATAGAATAGGTTTTAGGGTTGGTCGCAATGTTGGCAGCAATTTGGTCGACAGAGAGACCTTGGTCACCGCTGATGCTCCAAGCCACACCAAAGAATGCCAAGAAGATACTTGGATAAACCAGCCAGTTAATCTTCTTGTCGCTCAGCAGCACCGCAAATAATACCGTCAATGCAGGCCATAAGTAGTTGATAACGGCCATTTCCAAGGCTTGATGTCGGTTGTTTGCCATCCCTAAAGCCAGAGCTAAGAAGATCTCATAACAAACGAACAGAGCACCACCAATCACCAGGTATGACTTAGAAAACCGCGACAGCTTAGGTAACCCCATAACACAGACCAACAACAGTGAGCTCACTGTATAAAGACTGGCGGCGCCACCAATTGGGCCCAGTTGTTCTGATACGCTACGAGACAGCGCGATTAAGCAGCTCCAAAGTAAAATGGCAGCAATGCCGTAGCAGCTATGGCGATGAGATTTCAGCACGCCTCTTCCTTCTCTTTATTGTAATTAGGTAATCAAAGCGAGCTTAAGCAAAGGTAGGCTTAAACACCACTATCGATAAGTTGCAGTGAGTAAAAATAAGTAGCCGAGCACATAACTGTACTCGGCTATCAATCATTTACTCAAAATTCTAAAAGCAGTTAGCAATTAGCAATTAGCAATTATGCCAACAAAAGTGCTTGCAGGTCAGCCAGAGACTTGACCTGATAATGAGGGTTAATTCCTGCTGGCGTCGCTTTCTCTTGGCTGTTCAACCAACACGTCTCAATACCAAAATCCAAGCCGCCTAAAATATCTGAATGCGGGTTATCTCCGACCATCAATACGCGTTGTTTTGCTGGTAAGCCAACAAGCTTGTGTGCATGTTTAAAGATTTCAGCGTCTGGTTTCGCGACACCGACTTCTTCAGAGATGATCACATGGTCAAAGTAATCTGTCATGCCTGTGCGTTCTAAACGTATAGATTGCAGCTCGGTAAACCCATTCGTGATGATACCCATGTTCACTTTGCCTTTTAAAGACTCCATCAACTCTTTTGCACCTGGGAGCAGAGAACAGATATCCGCCATTGCGGTCAAAAATGCACTGTTTAGTTCTGCTGTTGTTGTCTCTAACTTTGTTGCCCAGCTTTCAAAACGCGCGTGCTTCAGTTGAGCTGCCGTAATGCGGCCATCTTGATAATCTACCCAAAGTGGTAAATTAACCTCTTGGTAAACCGAATAATCCTGTTCACTAAAGTCCACACCAAAACGGGAGAACATCAGCTTCATTCCTTGAAAAGCATCAAAGTGGAACAAGGTTTCATCCGCATCAAAGAATATCCAATCGTACTTCATTTTCTGTCCTGTTATTCGCGTTGTTGAGCAGTGCTGTGTTTGTTTTTATCGTAGTTTTGCTTAATTTTTCTCTTCGCCTTGTAGGCTGGCAATCACTTTACTCGTAAATCTGTGAGCCTGTATATAAATCTAATAATTTATAGAAAACAAGCAGCAAGTCATGATGTATCGCAAATTTTGCCACATATTAAACCAATACCATACAAGAAATACATTTAAGTACCGGGAGGTATTATGAAGCACTTCTTACCGTCATCTGTCATGCTCACCCCATTTCTTGTCAAATACTATGACGAGGAGCCAGAAGACACCCTTGAGTCTGAAGAGTCGCAAGATCCTCAAATTGAGTGCAGTGATGACTCCGATAAAACGTCGACACCAGCCTAACCAAAACAGCTTTCAATGAAAAACCTTAATTTTCATTGTTATAGAGCACCATTCTGCTCTTGGTGGAGCCAATTTATCGCTAATCACTACTGACAAAGAACACAGCCAAAAACCATGAAAACGATTGCTATATGAGCCCTATCACAACGACTAGCCACAAAGTGGTAGTTCGGAATCAAAGTTGTTCCAGATCAATGGTCGACCACTTGAATGCCGACAACATGTAGGAAATTAAAAATAATAATTAACGGAGTTTTCCAATGTCTACTGCATTTTACATCCCTACAATCAACTTCATGGGTACTGGCTGTCTGAAGGATGCTGCTGATAGCATTCAGTCTCAAGGCTTTAAAAAAGGTCTGATCGTTACTGATAAGATCCTGAATCAAATTGGCGTAGTTAAGCAGGTACAAGACCTTCTTAGCCAGCGTGGCGTAGACGCAGTTGTATTCGACGGCACTCAACCAAACCCAACCATCACTAACGTGAACGATGGTCTAGAATTGCTGACTGACAACGATTGTGATTTTGTTGTTTCTCTAGGTGGCGGTTCTCCACACGACTGTGCAAAAGGTATCGCTCTGGTTGCTTCTAACGGCGGCAAGATTGCAGATTACGAAGGCGTAGACCAATCTGAAAAGCCAATGATGCCATTGATCGCTATCAACACCACGGCTGGTACGGCATCTGAGATGACTCGTTTCTGCATCATTACTGACGAAGCTCGTCACATTAAGATGGCTATCGTTGATAAGCACACAACACCGCTTATCTCAGTAAACGATCCTGAGTTGATGCTTGCTAAACCTGCATCATTAACTGCTGCAACTGGTATGGATGCGTTAACGCACGCAATCGAAGCTTACGTTTCTATCGCAGCGACACCAATTACAGACGCTGTAGCGATTAAAGCCATTGAACTTGTACAAGCTCACCTAAGAACGGCAGTAGCGCACGGCGAAGACATTGAAGCACGTGAACAAATGGCTTACGCACAGTTCATGGCGGGTATGGCGTTCAACAACGCGTCACTAGGTTATGTTCATGCGATGGCGCATCAGCTAGGCGGCTTCTACGATCTTCCACACGGTGTGTGTAATGCTATCTTGCTACCACACGTTCAACGCTACAACGCGCAAGTTTGTCCTGAGCGTCTACGTGATGTTGCAAAAGCAATGGGCGTTAACGTTGAAGGTATGTCACCAGAGCAAGGTGCAGAAGCTGCGATCGAAGCAATTGTTCAACTAGCAAATGACGTGAACATCCCAACAGGTATCGCGCAACTTGGTGCGAAGCTAGAAGATATCCCTACTCTGTCTGACAACGCACTGAAAGACGCATGTGGTTTTACTAATCCTAAACAAGCGACCCACGAAGAAATCTCTGCGATTTTCGAAGCGGCAATGTAATCTGCCATTAAGTCACTTATAAACTTATCGACAAACGGGCTCACCTACTGAGCCCGTTTTCTTTACCTGCCATATGTTATTCAAGTCTCTGTTTTGAATAGCCACTGATTAAGATAAATCTCTTTAAAAGTCGCATTGTCATAACTGCTTAGTTATAGTCAAACTATTGATACATAGAATGACAAACAGGTTCCATTGAGTCGTTGGATAGTTAACTCCTCATTATTAGCATCGCTCGTTTCCCACTCTGCCTTCGCGGAGGAACAGGATGAGTGTCACAGCCAACCGTTAGAAGACACGCGCGTCGAAAAAGCTTACCACTACCTAAACAGCAAGTTTTGTCAGCCCGCAATATGGTTCGATAACTTCTTTGTGGATGACCGTATTACCGAGGACGCCAGAGCCGGAACCTCTGTACGTTGGTATAATGATTTCATCTATTCTGAGGGCGGTGACGTGGATTATTCCACCAAGCTCAACGCACGCCTGCATTTACCCTTTGTCAGCAAAAGGCTTAAGCTAATCTACGAGTCTGTTGGCGATGAAGAATTCTTAGACTTCTTCCCACAAGATTCTGAAGAGTTAGAAAATGCACTTGGCCTTCGTTATGACGCCTATGCCAAGGGTTACAGTAGTTTCAATATCAAAGCGACATTACGCCCAAGAATAGAGGCTCGCTATCGTTTTACCTACCCGCTCACCACAGATGCAGTATTCCGGCTAACCCAACGTGTGTATCAAGAAAAACAAGAGACTGGTGAGATCACCGACATCGACTTTGATCTTTCTTTAAGTGATGATTTCTTGGCTCGATGGTCAAGCTTTGCAGGATATAACGACGACCTTAAAGGTTGGAACTATGGTACAGGGCTAACCTTGTATCACTACCTTGCCCAAGACCAAGCACTTCAATATAGCGCCACGATTAATGCAACGGATGAGCCTCATAATCATTACGAATACGCTCAGGTTTCGGTTACCTACCGACAAAACGTATGGAAAGAGTGGCTGTTCTACGAACTCATCCCTCGTTATCAATGGGAACGAGAACCTCATGAGAAACACACCGAAGAAGCCAACATCACCCTTAGGCTTGAAGTCTTGTTCAACAATGTCTAGTGAGTGTTTGTGAGATTGGGGCATCGTTAGATAGAAAACGAGGCACAAAAAAGCACATCATGTGATGTGCTTTTTCAGTTCTATATAAGGCTTAAACTGTAGTCTTAACCCTTGTAGTTTCTTACTCGTGCCGCTTCTGCTTCACGCTTGTCGACAACGGTTTTACCGATTGGCGCCAATGAGATAACCGCGAGCTTAAGGTGCTGAATCGCAAACGGAATACCTATAATAGTAATGAAACACGCTACTGCTGACATGATGTGACCAATCGCCAACCAGATCCCCGCAAATAAGAACCAAATAACGTTACCAATCACACCTAGCGGGCTCGTGCCGATGTCCATTTCATTGGTTAGCTCATCACGCGAAATCGCTTCCTGACCAAATGGGAAGAATGAGAAGTTACCCATAACAAAACATGCTCTACCCCATGGAATACCAACGATGGTTAGGAATGCGAGCAGTCCGAAGAACCACCAAGCTAGTCCCATAAATACGCCACCGAACAGAAACCAAATGATGTTTCCTATTGTTTTCATTCTGTATTCTCCAAATCTTTGAATGCTATTGATTTAATATGCCGAGTAAGGCAATGATTGTTGTAATAGGTTCATTATTGTTGAACCTTTATGAACCGTTTATGAATCACTTACATTTTATGTGATTGATATACACCACGGTTCTCTAAATCTACATAGGGCTAAACCCATTTATTTGATACCATACACTTAGATTTTTAGTACCAAAAAGCTAAACAGACTCAACAACGAATTTAAGGCCGAATTTATGAATAACACTGAGCAACCTAAAAAGAAAATGAAAAACTGGGTGCCAATCGTCTTCTTCGGACTTCTCAGCACTGTTCCAGTGTTCATGTTCTTAGTTGATGTGTACATCAACCAGTATATGTAACAGAGCCGGACATCCTAGCTATATAAATGGATATAAGAACCCTTTCCTGTATCCATTTCAGTTCCAATTAGATCAGTTCTTCTTAAGCCAGCTCTTCGCTAATAAAATCTAGAATGTCTATCAGCTCATGATCAGGCAAATTTAGTAGGTTATCCCCTACATACCATTCAATCTTACATTGGTTTGGCAACTCACTGATCGCTGGGTTTCCTATCCAAATCTTGTGTTTCTTCGCTATGTTATCTCTCACAATAATGCCGTCTTCATAGCTCACAGGTAAATATAGGTGAAGCATGTTGACCTGCGGTTGCTGCGGATTAACAGTGAACTGAGGATAGTCTAATAAGATTTGGTAGATCTGTTTTGTTCGCTCAAACAGTGATGGCATCAACTCTAATCGCTCATCAAACTGCATTGCTGCTGAAACCACATAAGGCGTTCGGTGATAAACATTGCCACCTTGGCGCTTCATCCACGCAGATGCTTTCGCTACAAAGGCTTTATCGCCCAACAATAACGAACCACCAAGGCCATTGAGACCTTTGTACAGCGAAACATAAGCACTATCGAAGCCCTGAGCAATCTCGCTGTATGACTTTTGGTAATAGGCGCCGCATTCCCACAAACGCGCACCATCCATATGAAGGTGAATCGATTGCTCTTTGCAGTACTGTTTAATCGCCTCAAGCTCTTCCCATTCGGGTAACTGCCCACCAATTTCTCGCATCGGCAGTTCATATAATGCGGCTCCGATTTCATCAGGCCATGCCTTTAAGTCATCGACATTCCAAGTGCGGAATACGTTACCGACAGGAAGAACACTAAAACGATTTTGAAGCTGATACCCTTGGCGTTCATGGCGCATAATATGACTCGATTCATGCATCGCCACTACTGGGTTTCTTCTCTCTTGGCACGCAATTTCTAGTGCAGTCGGTTGATTCATGGTGCCCGTAATAACAAACACAGCCGCTTCATAACCGAGCAGATCTGCCACTTTCTTTTCAAAACTCTCAATAAACTCGCCATCACCGTAGCTATCGTGAGTAACATTATTTGTTTCACACCAGTGAGCCATCTGAGCGAATGTTTGTGCCGGAGTTGGTTCTAAGTGACCAGAAAGCAAAAAATCACATTGTTGACGCAGATCTGTACTCATACTCTTTCCTTTATTCGTTATCATTGTATGAAAAGTTGTCGAATGGTTTCGTTCTAACGTTAAGGTGACATAAAGTAAAAATGTTAGCTTTTATTATTAACGAATATTTAGTTTTACAAGCTCATATCCTTTCGAAGTATTGAATTGTATAAACAATACAGTGCCTTAAAACAAGGTAAACTATACGAAATGAGATAATGAAAAAACAATCACTATTAGCTAATTCGTTGTTCTTCAAGCATTCTTCTATTATTGTATATCTATAATCTCAATAGGTATTATTCGTTTATATACAAAGAGGGCTATATGTCGAAAAATCGAGTTTTAGTGCTATTCGCACACCCTTCTCAACATCGTTCTGAAGCAAACAAACCGTTATTTGAGCAAGCAAAACGCGTTGACGGTGTCACGTGCGTCGACCTCTATGCCGAATATCCAACGTTCAAGATCAGCATCGATCGTGAGCAAAAACGCCTATTGGACCATGACATCATCATTTTTCAGTTCCCCTTATATTGGTACTCCACACCGGCAATTCTCAAAGAGTGGCAAGATCTCGTTCTAGAGTATGGCTTCGCCTATGGAACCGATGGCAACGAGTTACAAGGTAAGAGCTTACTGTGTTGCATCACTGCTGGCGGTAAAAAGGATGCTTACCAAAGTGATGGCTACAACCACTTCACTATTCGAGAACTGCTTCACCCAATTGAACAAACCGCGTCTTTATGTGGGATGAACTATCTTGCGCCTTTTGCGCTTTTTGGATCTCGTACCGCTTTAGAAGAAAACCGTATTCAACAACATGTCGATAGCTACAGAACGCTTTTACAGGCCTTGGTTGCAGGTGATATCAACATCAAAAGAGCCAACAAGGCAGAAAAGTTGAACCATATTGTGGAAGAATTGATGGCAGAGGTTAAATAATGACGGGATACTTTCTACAAGCATTTATCTATTTAATTGCAGCCGTGATTGCGGTCCCTATTGCCAAAAGACTTGGACTTGGATCAGTTCTCGGCTACTTAATCGCTGGCGTTGTGATTGGTCCCATCATTGGATTGGTTGGCGAAGAGACAACAACCATCCAGCACTTTGCCGAGTTCGGTGTAGTGATGATGCTGTTCTTAGTCGGGCTTGAACTTGAACCTAAGATGCTATGGGCGATGAGAAACCGATTGATGGGACTTGGTGGCCTTCAAGTTGGTGGTACGACCGCTATCGTGATGGGAATTGCACAGTTCTTTGGGCAGCCTTGGACGATCGCACTGACTATCGGTTTGATCTTCGCACTGTCATCTACCGCGATTGTACTCCAAACCTTTAACGAAAAAGGGCTATCCAAAACAGAAGGCGGAAAGAACGCTTTCTCAGTCCTACTGTTCCAAGATATTGCCGTCATTCCTATGTTGGCATTTATCCCTCTATTTTCCTTGCCAGAATTAATTGAAGCTGCACAAAGCGCGGTTGCTTCGGCTTCTGATCACCATGAAGAGTTAAGCCTCGTCGCTGGCCTACCCGGTTGGGCTTATGGCCTTGTGATCACAGCATCTATTGCGATTGTTGTGGTCGGCGGACACTTCTTGAGTCGTCCATTGTTCCGCTTCGTGGCAAGCTCAGGCCTGCGTGAAATCTTTACTGCAACCGCACTGATGTTGGTGATTGGCATTGCTGCACTGATGAGCCTAGTCGGCCTATCTCCGGCTTTGGGTACCTTCCTTGCGGGTGTGGTTTTAGCGAACAGTGAATTCCGCCACGAACTTGAGTCCAATATCGACCCGTTTAAAGGGCTGCTACTTGGCTTGTTCTTCATCACCGTAGGTGCAGGCATTAACTTTGATGTTCTATTCAACGACTTTGGTTTGATCATTGGCCTCACCCTTGGCGTTATGCTTCTTAAAGCCTTGGTGCTATTTACGTTGGCATTGATATTCAAAATCAAAAACAGTGACCGTTGGCTGTTTACACTGAGCTTGGCGCAAGCCGGTGAGTTTGGTTTTGTACTACTAAGCTTCTCAGCTCAAAACCACGTATTACCTGCTGACATCGTCCAAACATTGTCGCTGGTTGTGGCACTTTCAATGTTCCTAACACCAGGGCTGTTCATTCTATTTGATAAAGTGATTCTTCCTCGTTACGAACAAAAATCTAACGACCGCGAAGAAGATACCATAGAAGAGAAAGGCACCGTAATCATTGCGGGCATTGGTCGATTCGGTCAAATCGTTAACCGCTTGTTGGTGTCGAACGATGTCAATACGGTGGTTCTGGATCACCAAGCGAACCAAGTAGACTTGCTGCGCTCTATCAATATCAAATCTTACTTTGGTGATGCGACTCGTCACGACTTATTGCATACCGCCGGAATCGAAGAAGCCGCGATGCTAGTAGTGGCAATCGACAACCAAGACTCAAGCGTTGAATTAGTGAAATACGTTAAACACACCTACCCTAAAGTGAAAGTCTTAGCGCGTGCATTCGACCGAGGTCATAGTTATCGCCTAAGAGAAGCGGGGGCAGACTTTGTTGAATCAGAGACCTACCATTCTGCTCTTGAAATGGGCGCTGAAGCCTTGCGTTCTTTGGGTCATCACCCATTCTTCGTCGAGCAGCAAAAATCGACTTATCAACGCGTTGAGAGCCGTAAGTCTGAAAAGCTTTATCAAGCTTGGTCTGAAGCCGAAGAAAATCCACGCTACGACAATAACTACCGACAGATCTTCATTCACCTGGAAGAAGCGATGAAAGAAGACATGAAAAAAGACCGTTCAGACAAGCATTCTCGCTCCGAACGTGGCTGGACACCACCGCCAAAAGGTTATGCAGACGGCTTTGAGGAAGAGGAGTCCTAAGCAAGTTCTAGCTAACCATTCTCTATACCAATTCATAAAGCGGCTCTCATGCCGCTTTTTCTTTGCCCATACCTTTACCTACAGCTCGAACAGGGCACCGGCTAACTAGGTAGAGCGTGCTAAACTCGGCGATCTTTAGGATTTATGTGATCTACCCATTATTTTTAATTTCTCATCGCTCTGTAAAAATGAATTCAATTTTTACATTGTTGAAACATTCCTCGACATATAAACCATACAAGTCGAATGGCTATTGTGCGGAAAGTTTAACCAACTCAATCTATAGCTAATGCATAACGTCCATTTTCTATGGTTTTAGTTACATTGCATATATCGAACTCCAGCTTACAACCGGCCACATAAGCATTCACCACCCAAATAAATGAGACATCACACTTACAAATTCTACTCGTAAAAATTAACATAAATATTTCAAAGTATGTCTATCGTTACAATTTGTAACGAATCGTGCTTATCGGTATAGTCCTGCACTTCAAAAAGTGAGGCGTTTGCGCCCACCTCAAAGGAGATAATAATAATGATTACTAATGATGCTGTAATAATGGGCATGTTAGCTGTAATTCTTGGCGCCGTTTTCATTTCTGAAAATAGCCAAAATAGCGCTTTGAAAAAATTCTACTCGTTCGTTCCGGGTCTATTGCTTTGTTACTTTGTTCCCTCTTTATTAAACAGCTTCGGCATAATCGATGCTTCGAATTCTAAACTGTACTTTGTTGCAAGCCGTTACTTACTTCCGAGTGCACTCGTTCTACTGATCATCTCTGCAGATCTGCGCAAGATCTTTGGACTAGGTTCAAAAGCCGTCATCATGTTCCTAACCGGTACTGTCGGTATTATCATTGGCGGCCCATTGGCTATCTTGATCATCGACCAAATAAATCCTGGCCTTGTATCGGGTGATGTATGGCGTGGTCTAACAACGGTGGCAGGTTCTTGGATTGGCGGTGGTGCAAACCAAGCTGCAATGAAAGAAGTATTTGAAGTTGACGATCAGTTGTTCTCTGCGATGATTACTGTGGACGTAATCTGTGCCAATATTTGGATGGCAATATTGCTTATCATGGCAGGTCGTCAGAAGAAGATTGATGCATGGTTAAAAGCCGATACTTCATCTATCGAAGACCTAAAAGAAACCGTATCTAAGTACCAAGAAGAAAACGCGCGTCCGACGACGACAACGGATCTAATGAAGATCACTGCGATTGCGTTTGGCCTTACGGGCTTAGCACACTTCTTTAGCGACATTATCGCACCATGGATCTCAACTAATGCTCCTGAACTGGCGCAATACAGCCTGACTTCTGGATTCTTCTGGTTAATCGTAATGGTGACTACGTTTGCACTCATTGCTTCATGCTTCAAATCAACACGCAGCCTTGAGCACAGTGGCGCATCTAAAGTGGGCTCTGCATTCATCTACATCCTAGTTGCCACTATTGGTATGCAGATGGATATCACAGCTATCTTGGATAACCCAGGCTACTTCTTCATCGGTATCACTTGGTTAACCATCCACGCGATTATCATGATTTTGATGGCAAAGCTAATCCGTGCACCACTGTTCTTCATGGCAGTAGGTAGCCAAGCTAACGTCGGCGGTGCTGCATCGGCTCCTATCGTAGCGGCAGCGTTCCACCCAGCATTAGCTCCAGTAGGTATTCTAATGGCTGTACTTGGTTACGCACTCGGTACATACGGCGCTTACATCTGTGGCCTAATCATGCAGGCTGCTGCATTGGGTTAACAACTCATTGCTGTAAAAAATGGGCAACTGAACCTTGATCATATCGCCCATTTTCTTGAGTTCCGAGATGTAAAAAAGGCGACAGTAAAAACTGTCGCCTTTCTAATATCTTGTTACTCAGCTAAAGCTTATTCCCAATCAAGAATTACTTTACCTGACATACCAGAGCGCATCATGTCGAAGCCTTTCTGGAAGTCGTCCACTTTGTAGTGGTGAGTAATGATTGGTGTTAGATCTAGGCCTGATTGGATTAGTGAAGCCATTATATACAATGGCGAATTAAGTCATTTAAAAACAAAAGCTTAAAAAAAATCAAAATTGACAATGGCGACAAAATGGCGACATATTTTGAGCTATCAGATAAAAACCAGAAACCTAAAAAATAAGGTTCCCGCTAATCCGCGATGAACCTTTTGTCTATGTTCGATTTAGTGGCTTTCAGTAAATATACGCACGTATCGACATCAGATAACTTTGATTGCCCATACTATTTAGTTGATTGGTTAAAGTTATACATTAACGATTGCTTTAATGCCGCTTCTAACCAACCATAAGAATTACAGTCTCTATGCGTTATTTATAGTAGATTTCAAGTAACTCATCACTCTCCCATTGAGTTACTAAATATTAGTAATACTTATCACAAAATATGTCTTGTTAGCGCACTATGATTTCGACTTAACGCCATTACATCATCTACCAACTTCTCGATTTGCTTTTGCTGCATTTGCATTCGGCCTTGAAAGCTTTGGTATTCACTTTCATCCACTAATGCTAGGTCGTGTTCTCGCGCTTGCTGCTTAAGTAACTGCAGTTCTGGGGTTTGACTACGCAATTCATTTTCTAAGTCTTGTTTAAGTACTCTTTTTGCCAATGCATGTTCAAAGCCATGCTCTTGTGACCAAGCATTAGTATTGAATACAGAATTGTAGTGCACATGTACAATTTGCGTTGTTACGTTTTTCGCCTTGGCCAGTTCAAAGAATAAGTCGTTTAAGGAGAGGTCTTGTGGAACGGTTGGAATAGGAAATGCTGGATCTTGGTTTGTTGTCATACTGTCAAAAGCACGAATGACATTAAGATGGAACTTTGGACTAATCCACATTGCGTATGAGTAGACCAATTCTTTGCATACCCACGTCCCTGCACTGTTGCCGCCACGTTTAGTTTTTACAGCAAAGTGAGAATTAGTATTTTGGTCAAAGTAAGAATTCTTACTTTGCTCAATTTCTTCAATTATGTCTTGAGTTTGCTTGTTCTTAAGAAAATGAACAGGCTTATGATTTTGATGCCCACCACTCACTTTATGTAGATCATTTAATGAGTACAAGTCATCTAGCACGCGGATATCTTTTGAAAAGATTGTTAAATTTGGCATGGTTGCCTCCTTGGGGATGATCTTTAAATCACCACACAAAGGGACTAATCTTCGGGTGGTGAGCTGAACAAGGTTAGTCCTACCGCTCCCAAGGTTACGGCCAGCCGAAGCTGCCTCGCCCAGCCCACCATAATGCTGATAGTACGTTTTATAAGTAAAACGACTATGTTCAGGTGTGCTGAAGCTGCACATAAAAAACCAGCAAAAGCTAGCGTCTATGCGCCTTGGGTGTATATTGCGGGGGACTAATCCCGACACTGGATTTTGCCAGTGCCGTTACAGATTAACGATGTGGAAGATCGGTGTCAAACGTTTAATAACGTTGCATATTGTATAGAGCGCGGTTCTTATAATCAGTTTGCCTCACCTATGAACGTAGACAGAATCGAGACAAAAACAACTCCAGAGCACACACGCAGTTCCAGAGTCACACTAAATTATTAACTAATTTAGATTCATTTTATTTGTAACTATTGTAATTTTAGCCACCCATACAAATACGAATGATAATAATTATCATGAATTGTTTAAAGAAAATAATAGTTTCCTCATTTTTCCTCTCACCAATACATTGTTATTCTACAGAAATTATAGGGGAAGCTTTTCAATCGAATGACTCTTACGAAAATAAGATTAGAGATAAAAAATCGTTAGAGTTAGAAGCCCCTGACTGTACTGGCAACTCCTCTTGGATTGATTACCCTTCCTTACCTCAAGAGCCTACAGAAACGAGTAAATCCGATATTAATTGCAGTTTTATGCAGTTTGCATGGCAATCTTTTGCTTATTATACCAGTGACAAGACACCGGATTTATTCTTGAATATGATGCCGAAAGACAGAATATTTAAAGAGATACCCGATAGTTGGGACAATAAAGGTGATCAAGGATTAGTACAAAGTGAGATCCTTCAAGCCGGCTCTAATTTCCCATTGAACGATCAAGAAGGCAATCCGGTCTTCTATCAACAAAGTGTCAATAAAAAATTCTACAATGACATCGTCAAACACGGATTAAACAATAGCCAATGTGTCGCCG
This sequence comes from Vibrio sp. 10N.239.312.D08, assembly GCF_041466145.1. Classification (NCBI taxonomy): domain Bacteria; kingdom Pseudomonadati; phylum Pseudomonadota; class Gammaproteobacteria; order Vibrionales; family Vibrionaceae; genus Vibrio; species Vibrio sp. 10N.239.312.D08. The sequence goes on from NZ_JBFSSD010000008.1 coordinate 68,579, forward strand.
ATATTGACAGTGGGAAAACACCGTTTGAAATATCCCCAGGCTCCACTGAAGTAAAAACCTCATGGAAATTAATATCTAATAACGACAACCCTGAAAAATTTTTCACTATTCATAGAGATGTTGAGATCGACGGGGCAGTAAGGAGTAATGTTCTAATGGGCTTGGTCGGGATTCATGTAGTGCGAAAAACAAGGAATCATCCTGAATTCATTTGGACCACATTTGAACACAAGGAAAACGCTCCTGATTGTGCTGATGTTCCTAACCTATCAAATTTTGAAAAATCAGGTAAATGGACATTTTTCAACCCAATGTCCTTTCAGAAAGTGAATACTTACTTCCCTGGTAAACCTACTCAAGTCTGTAGAGAAACACCCTATGGGGTTGGTGTTTTAACGAAAACTGAAGTAGCTAAAGATATAAAAGCGCTTAACGAGGCAATGTCAGATTATTACCAATCACGTAAATCTGTTTGGTCTAACTACTTCCTTGTGGGCACATCTTGGACAGTCTCAAACGAGAGTGATTTAAATAAAGGAGAGGTGCCTCCCTCTTGGAAAAATGAAATAGGGGGTTCGAAGTTATTATCAAACAGTACAATGGAGACCTATGTCCAAAACCCTCAATGGTTTGCTTTAGTGCATCCTAAAGAAGATAGGGGCTGTTTTGCTTGTCATAAATATGACCCTTTAACAAAGAAAGCCTTACATTTAAGCCATATGTTTAATGCGGCCCAAGATTACGGTCAGTGTTTTCTTTAAGGCTTGATTTAGAACCTAAAAATTGAAACTTCCTAACAAAGAGTGATCGGCTTTCCACTTTTATGATCTTACCCTTTCAGATTAAAAGGTTTTATAGAAATTAACGTTAATTAAACCGCATAATAACATTTCACAGCTCAACACAATTCGTTGGATTTATAATTATAAAGAGTTAAGTATGCGCTCCAGACACCCTTGGTTAGACCGCTTATTCAGTCCCCACCCTCAATGGGTCTATAAGACTGGTGTTATGTTATTGGCCCTGTTGTTTAGCTTATTGGCTTCATTAGCAACCAGTCTTTATCAAGTTCATAATGAAATTAAGCATGACGTCGACTACCTCGATCAAATCGTTTCTGTTGCGATTAAATATGGGCTTGAAAAACCCATTCTTTCTGAAGCCAGCGTCGCTAGCGGTGAATGCTCCACTGACACTATAGAGCAGTTAGAGAAGCTTTATGTGTCGCATCTACTTATGTCGATACCCATCGTTAATCTTGATAAGCAGAAACCTTATACCTATTGCTCTCCTTTCGGCGTTGAGCAATTTGAACAACGTAATTTTAAGAACTTACTCAGTACACAATTAAAAGGGGAAATGTGGCGTTTAGCGATTTATTCTCTCTCCACAACCCCAAAACATCCCCCCTATTTATACGGTTCGAATGGACAATATGGCTTCCTCTTTCCATTACGCACGGAATACCTTTTCCTTGAAAATGATTTAGACCATCAACGCTCTATTCGTTTATCTTTACCAAAAGAAAATTACACTATCCTTGAAATAGGCAGTTTGCCCAATGCTGATCGCCTGTACTCGAACTCAGTTGCTTCAAACTATCTTCCTCTTACCTTTGAATCCTCCGTCTCTGCCTCACGAGTGCTTTCGAAGTTTAAGCAAAACTTGTGGCCGGTCACCACTTTACTCTTTATGATTTCACTCACCATTCTTTGGTTATGTGTTTCCTATTGGCACGCAAAAAAAGAAATTGCTCTTCAAAAAGCGGTTCGAGACGCCCAGTTTTTCCCCTATTATCAACCCATTGTAGACGCACAAACAGGTAAAATGCTCGGTGTCGAAGCTTTACTCCGATGGCTTCCCTCTGATGGCCGCGTCATAGAACCAAGCAAGTTCATCCATTATCTAGAGCAAAGTGGGGATATCATTCCAACAACAGAAAATCTCATTACAACCATTTACCGCGACTTATCGTCTTTGATGAGTCAAAACGCTGAGTTTTATTGCAGTGTCAACATCACTCCTCTGCACCTACAAAATGACGATTTTTACCACTATTTAAAGCGGTTTCAGCACGACTACTCAAAACTGACGCTTGAATTGACAGAACGCCAACCGATTGAAAATTTGGCGTTTGCCAGTCAGCGCCTCGCCTTACTCAAAACATTAGGACTTAAAATAAGCCTTGATGATGCAGGTACCGGTTATGGCGGAAACTCCTATTTGCATTATTTCGATATTGACACTATCAAAATAGACAAAATGTTTACACGCTCCATTGATGAAGGAAAATCCGCTGTTCTCGATGGGTATATTAAAATGGCTAAGCAGTTAGAAATGAATCTAGTAGCGGAAGGGGTTGAAAATAAGCTTGAAGCTAACGGGCTTTTATTAAGAGGCGTCTTTCAACATCAAGGTTACTATTACGCTAAACCTATGTCGATTGAAGATCTCCATCGCTGGGCTTTAGATTATGGTTATACTCACGAGCGGGTTAGTGAGGCGCTCAGCTAAAAACATCACGGAGCTTACCTTAGTCAACAACGAAAAGATGCTCTTACTAATACTCGTGGTTTAGCCTATTTGAGTCCATAAAACGAACACGTCGGGAGTAAAGAAGATAACCACACTCTTTGCTCATTTGTGGCATCACTTACTTAAAGTGGTCCACCAAGGTCCCCTTGTGGGATAACGAACCATTCCCGCCTTACACATCAGAACATGTACGTCAGAAAACCCTTTTGGCCCGTTCTTTCACGATAGGTCGAAAACCAAGTCCCTTGTGCGTTGCTGATGCTTTCAAACATTGTCATCCCCATTGATGTTGATTCATACTGACTACGTTGATATCGCAGTCTTTGAGATCAAAGTCGAAAAACACATTCGTCGGCTTTTTATTCCATCTGCATACCAACACCCGCATCACCGTAAGAGTGGCTGCCTTCACTATTGCAAAAAGCGCCGCAGATGGGCGCAGGCCTGCGTAATATGCCTAAAAAGTTCAGGAGCCTTACCTGGGGCGACGTCCAAGGCTGTTTTTCTACTCAATTAAGCACGCTGGTTGAGTGGTTCAACAGAGTTACTTGGGAATACCAGACACCACATCCTTTGGGTGTGCGCATTCTACTACAAGAATGCACAAGCCAGTTTGTAGCACGGCTCTTGAGAGAGAGCCCATTGTTTTGTTCTTTTAAAAGAGCAAAACAATGTCCTTAAAAGGAGTTTGAATAATGCAAATTGTATACGGATATTGTCGTAAAAATGAGGCGGGGAATTTATTGGACCGCTTTGTTAAACAAGGGGATTTTGTCAGCTTCAAAGAACTGGGCTCGGTCGGGCGTGAATACATGGCATTTGCTGCTTTGTTGCCTTTTACTGACCGCCTCCCCTTTCCTTTCTATTGGAAGGGCGTTCATTTCGTTTCGGTTCAAAAACACACCCAATCAGTCCGTCAACTCACACCACCACCATCAAAAAATGCTCGCAAAAAACATTATCGTAAACTCAAGAACACGATCATGACCCCTCAAAATTGGAAACAACACGTCTGTCGCAATCGCGGTTTGAAGTCTGTAAACGCTTCCTTGTTGCCTTTAATGTAATCGAGAAGAACCATGGGGCTCAACGGCAACACCTTCACTCATGCGGCCCAAAGCATTCCCCAAAATATGGGGAACTAACAACGTCCATTTTTCAACCCACCAGATGCACGACACCCCTTTTGATAAAAGCGGTGCGATGTCGTGCCTCTTTTATTTACATTTAAAGGTAACCACATGAAAGATAAAACCTCACGCTTCAACCTTCCTCTTACGTATTGGCGTCACTTTTGTACGCTACTGGCCGTCTACTTTGCCTGTGCGTCACCCGCTTACGCCGATGACCTTTTTGCCAGTGGTAAAGATACCGTGACCAACACGGTAGGGACGGGGTCTTCTGGCGAGTTCTACATTCTGGTGGCAGGCCTGATTGGCGGCATCATCGTGGGCATCATGCAAAAGAACTGGGTGGGTGGCATCATCGGCTTTTTCGTTGGCGTGGTGTTCTGGGAAGTTGGTAAAGGGTTTGTAGGCTTATAAACCACATAAGGAGAGCGCGAAACTATTCGCCCTATTTCACTATGGATCATCAAGACAAACAAACCCTCTTCGCTTTTCCAAACTACTTACAAACCGACGTCAAAATAGTCGGATTTCCAATCGATGAAATACTCCCTTCTATCTTGTTGTTTTTGATGTTGTTCAACATCAATCGGTTGGTCGCGGTCGCCGTGTGTATCGGCTTTTTCCTCACCATTCGCAGCTTAAAAGTCCGACACGGCCCCAAATTCATCATTCACTTCATCCACTGGTATGGGGATGACACAGCGAATAAAACCATTTTTAAACGCACGCCCCCCGCCACAAAAAAATATTGGATTTACTGATGCTCAATGAACATAACGGCGAGGCGCTTAAAGCGGCTCGCTTTATCAATTACGTCCTCACCGCGGTGGTGTTGATCACCGCCTTAGGAACCGCTGGGTTGAGTTTTGCTTTATTAAGCCAAAACCAAGCGGAAAAGCGCACCTTCGTGCCACCTCATATCGACCGAGCGTTTACGATCTCAAGCGATGCGGTTGATGAAGCGTATCTTTCTATGATGGCCGATTGGTGGATACACCTAAAATTTAATGTCACGCCCTCTAACGTTAAACGTCAATTCAACTTACTCATTACCTACGTGCCGCCTAAATACTGGAGTGGCTTACAAGACAAGTTGATGCGAGAAGCCGAATTTATCATCGAGAACGACGTCACCAGTTTTTTTGAAGTTGACACGCTGTCTATCAACCTGAATGAAATGAAAATACGGGTCAAAGGCACGCTCAACAAAACCATCGCGGGGCGCACACTTGACCCTGAGCCCGTGACGTATCTACTCCAAGCCGATTACTCAAGTGGCTTGATTGAACTTCACACCATCGCCCAAGAGATACCGTTATGAAAATACGCTTGATTTATGCTTTTTTTGGTTTGTTGTTACCCATCATGAGCCACGCCCATACGATTGACGCAAAGACCTACTATTTTGAGCAAAATGATACCATTGTGTTGCCCTTATCCTCGGTCAACACCAACCGTTTAGTAGTGAAAGACGACAAGATATTAAACCTTCATTGCCCTAGAGGGTTTTGTCTCGCTAAAGCCAATCAACGAGACCAATCGGGCTCTATTACCGTCAAACTCAACATCGCCTTGCCTTTTACCGCGCACGTCACCACAGAGAAAGGTCAAAATTTCTCGCTTTTTATCAACCCTAAAGCCGTCCCTGCGGTGGTGAATGAGTTTATTCCGCTTCGCTCTACTGCAGAGAAAAGTGTCTTTGAAAAAGATCTCGAATACCCTTTGGCCTTGGGGCAACTCACCAAACAAATGATACATTGGCAGCGTTCAAAGACGCCTATCCCAGGGTTTCGTGTCCATCCGATTGACCCCGAAACCCTCCCCAAAGACACGTCGCCACTGGCCATTATTCCGCAGACCCTTTTTGTAGGCCGCCCCTTCTCAGGGCTTATTTATCAAGTTAAAAACCAATCCAATGACACCGTCACTCTGACCGAAGCGCAATTTTACAGTTACGCCAGTCGGAGCGCCTCACTTGACCGTTATACCTTACCCCCAGGTGAATCTACACATCTGTACATCATCACAGGAGGTCGCGAATGAAACGATTGAAACAGTGGCTTTTTAGAGAGTCAGACTTAGAGGATGGAGTGCTCGCCAATGACCAAAGTAAGCAGCGTAACCAAATACTCAGCCTGTTAGCCGTTGCGCTCTTAGTCGCAGTTTTTTTTGCGTTTAAAGCCTTTAAACAACCTCGAACCTCGCTAGATACTGCGAAAGAAGTCGTTGAGTCAGCCCCCAATTTTGGGGAAATCATTACTGATGATTTTACCGACAAAGACAACCGCTCAGCCTTGACCTTACAAGGTCAAGACATTGAAGACGTCAAAGAAAAGATGGAAAACCTCAATCGAGACGTCGATCGTTTGATGACGAGCAACGAAAATACGATTTCGCAAATGAAGAAAGAGAACGAGATCTTACGCGAGGAATTACGCCAACATCAAGAAGCGCAGCGCACCATCGCCTTGCCATCAACCCAATCGCTATCCTCAAAGGAAGCCGGTCACCTCACCGTCATGGGAGAGCCTGCGCCGTTTGGCTCGCGCCCACTTCCTCCCAAACCTTTACCCTCTTACGCCACCAATGATCTGCAAAAAGAGAGCTTTCAATACAGCAAAGCCGATAAGGCCTCGTTTGATGACCAAGGGCAAGCGTTTGACTCGTTTGATTTTTTTTGGACAGCCTCCTCAGAGTCAGCGTACCAACGAACCGTCGACAATTACGTCCCGTCGGGCACCTTTGTGACCGCCAAAATCACCGGTGGCGCCGATGCCAATGCCGGGGCGTTCGGCCAAAGTGATACCGCCCCCATCGTGTTTCAAACCGTGCATGAAGGCGTGTTGCCCAATGGAGAAAAGAGCCACCTCAAAGACTGCACCATCATTGGGAGCGTGTACGGTGACCTTTCTTCCAATCGCGGCGTGGCGCGCACTCACACCCTCAGCTGCATTCGGGACGGTCGAATTTTAGATATCCCCGTTCAAGGCACCGTCTTTAACTTTGGGCGCAATGGCATCCGTGGCACCTCGATTTTACGTAACGGCAAAATCGTCCAAATGGCGGGGATCTCAGGCATCTTAACAGGACTGGGTGAGACCGGGGCGGGCTTGGCCAGCACCACCTCAACCTCAGCGCTTGGCTCAACGTCGAGCCTCAACAGCAAGGATGTGGGATTAAGTTTATTGGGCAATGCCACCTCGGACGTGGGGAGTAAGCTTTCGGATTACTACATTGCCTTAGCCGAGTTATATCACCCCTTCATCGAAATCAATCCAGGGGGCATCGTGAATATCGTCTTTACGAAAGGGTTCCCTCTGGATGATGAGGAAGCGATCAAACGCTATGTTGATCATCAGACAAAAGAGCAAGAGCAAGCAAAACCAGACACCCTTTTAGAAACCATCACACTCAACCCTCTCGCGGCAGAAGTTAACCAACAATTAAATTAAGGTCGGCTTTTATGACTATCAAACTTTTCACAGCGCTGCTTATTAGCCTACTAGCAGGTTGCTCTGCGGGCTTTCAAGATGAATTTAGTTGCCAAAAAATCGGCGGTATACCCGGCTGCGCCAGCATGGATGACATTCGCAACATCTCGACACACCCAACAACACAACAAGTCGCCGAGGCTAACGTCCTGGCTTCCCACCCTTTTGCCTTACTGCCAAGACGCACCCGTGAAGGCCATCCTATTCGAACCCAAGACACGGTTAGGAAGGTGGTGATTTTTCCCTTTACTTCGGATGACACCACCACTTACCTCGACACAATGGATATTTACATTGTGTTAGACGAGTCTACCTGGACAGGTCGCCCTGTTCAGGCTATCAAGAAGGATTAACGCCATGGGCGTCTCAAAAGATTTAAAGGGTTTTTATCAAGAAGCCAAACGTGAATATAACCACCTTCATTCTGAACTGCCTTACCGCACTTTTGATGCGCAGCACAGCCTCTTTCATAACAAAAAGGGCGTAGGATTTGGATTCAAATTGAGCGTCTTAACGGGGGCGAATGACGACATGGTGGAGGCATTTAACCGTCTCATCATGGATTTACCGCCTGGCCATAAATGGGATTACCATTTTTCCATGATGGGCCACAACCACGTGAGTCATTTGATTGAGCAAAATACCGCCTTGAAATCCGCTCGTGCGGGTATTTGCAGTGAATTAGCAAAACAAGAAGCCGATTACGCCAACTTTGCGGCTCACCACGGCTTTTTTCATCGTCAGAAGCATTACTTTGACATCAAAGATTACAGCGCGTGGTTGTTTGTCTCCAGTACGGACGATGTTGATAGTGTGTTGGATTGCAAAGAGGCGCTCACCACGACTTTATCCCAAATTGGACTGGAGCTCACGCCGCTTACCCCCGAAGGCTTAATCAACTACGTCGAAGGCATTCTCAATTTTGACCCCACACAAACCGCCCCTCGCGGATCTGACTACGCACCAGAAGCGTTGATCTACAAACAAGTCCTCTCTCCTGATACCGAGTTTTTAACTCGCCGACATTACACCGACGTTCGCTTTAGTAACCGCCAACATCAAACGGTGACCTCGCGGATCATTTCATTGGGTTTACGCAGTACACCTCGAACTTTCCGCCTTTACGCCTTGCCCGATTGTTTTGCGTCCTTAAAGAGCGTGGCCAAAAATGTGCAATGTCCACACCTCATGACCCTCAATTTTCGCCATCAAGAATCGGGCAGTTTTGCGACCAAAAATGGCGGACGCATTGGAGAGCTGGAAAAAACACTCAAGTCCCCGATGGCATTTTTCTTCCCTCAAGCGAAGAAAGAGCAGAGCGAACGCGAGCAAATTCGAGATGAAATGTCGGATGGCATCAACAGCATGGCATACATGCACCTGACGCTGACGTTATTTACCAACAAAAAATCCGAGCGACTGCATCGCACTACTGCCATTAACGCCTTTCGCTCTGGCGGGATTGATTTACAAACCGTCTCGATGCTGCAAAGCCAAGCGCTCATGACGACCTTACCGTTCATGATGACCGATGGGTTTTGGGCCGATTGCGACCGTGCTGGACGCATTCAAACCGTAAAAACCGGCAATGTGGCCAACCTCTTGCCTCTTGTGATGGACGTAAAGAATTTCAGTGGCGGCATGATGCTTCCCACCATGCGCCAACAAGCCTTTTGGTTTAATCCGTTTAATTGTGGCTCAGATAACTACAACATCGCCCTGACCGGAGGCTCCGGGGCAGGAAAATCCTTCTTTGTGCAAAAGCTCGCCGAAACCCTCTTTGCCATGAACGGTAAAATCTGGGCGTTAGATAAAGGAAAGAGCTTTAAAAAGCTCACCTTGATGCTTGGCGGCCGCTACATGACGGCTGAGAAGATTTACCTCAATCCATTCACTCATCTGGAACGCATTGCCATGGGGGATGACTATACCGATGAAAAAGGCGAACAGGTCAACCCTCTCAAGGAAACGCTGCACACCATCACCGGACTCTTTGCGACCATGGCCTGCCCCACACACGAAATGGGAGATTTTGAAAAATCGGTCCTCGGTGATTGCATCATTGCGGCTTGGCAGGCACACAAAAGCGAGACGTTGGTTGACCATGTGCAAGAAGCGCTGTTTGCGGCGGCCGAAAAACAAGGCGGTGATCGCCGCCTTTCTGATATCGCCATGCAACTGAATAAATACCGCTCAGAGGGGATCTACGGTGACACCTTCAATAAACCGTCCATGCTGGATCCCAATGTCCACTTTACCACCATTGAACTCGACGGATTTCCCTCGGACATCATGCGACCGGTGATTTTTGCGCTGATGTCGAGCATCACTCAGCAGATGTACCTTTCAGGCTCTCGTTCAACGCCGAAGATGTGCATCATTGAAGAGGCGTGGTCTCTGATGGCTGGCTCTAATGCACAGGCACAAGAATTCATCAATACCGGTTATCGCACCGCCCGAAAATTTGGGGGTTCGTTTTGCACCGTGACGCAAGGGATTGAGGATTTTTACAGCACACCTGAAGCGCTCGCTGCGTTCAATAACTCCGACATTCACATCACTCTGCGTCAAGGCAGTGGATTGGCGAAATTCATCAAAGACAATCCTTCACACTTTTCACCCTATGAGCAATTTGTCATCAAGAGTTTTGAAAAGTCCTCCATCGCCGGTTACAGCTCTGTCATGCTAAAAACCGGTGATGTAACGACCTTTCATCGCTTGTTTGCCGATCCTTTTACTCGTGCGTGCCTTTCGACAGAGCCGCATGAGTTTGAGTACTGTGAAACCTTGATGAACCAAGGCGTCCCACTCATGGATGCGGTCAATCAAACCGCAGAGCATTTTTACGGACCAGAAATTGAGATCTTCAACACCCTCATCTATGGTAAGGAGGCCAAATGAAATCCATCCGTCACACACGTCTTGTCGGTGCCCTGTTTGCCATAGTGTTGATGATGTTCACGCTGATGGCCGTCAAGCTCAACACCGCCCCTCAAATCGTGGTCTTCGATATCGAACAAACGTTAGCGCAATATCAAGACCAACTCATTGAAGCCAACCTCAGCGATCAGGAGCACAGCGCGCAATTGGCGACCTTTGATACGGAACTCAGGCGGCTCTTGAAAGAATACGCGCAAGCGCACCATCTCGTGATTATCGTGCCAGGCGCGCTCATCAGCGGCGCACCGGATAGAACCACCGAGATCCAACATTACGTTATTGAGGCGCTTAAAAAGGAGTCATGATCTTATGATTGTTCACGGGCATTCATTCATCAAACCAACAGCACTCTCAAAGGTGCTCGGTCTCACTTTACTTGCCATCGCCCCCACCGCTCTTAGTCAACAATTTGGGCGTCAAGGCGAACTTTTCCCTATTGCAGAGGTAGACATGTTGCAATGGATTAACAGCAGATTGACACACTTAGAAGCCACGGGAGAAACCGCAAAGATGCAACAGCAGTTTGTGGAGAACGTAGAAAATAACGTGCGAAGACCCCCTCCCGTTAAAGGGTTGACCGCCACCACCGCGCCCAACACCTTTTACATCGACCCATCATTAAAGCTGGCCACCGATATCAAAGATGCACAAGGTAACCTCCTTTATGCTAAAGGCCTCGTCATCAACCCTTTTGATACCGACACTTGGCCAGTCGACATTCCCAAACAATCATTCGATTACTCGTATGTGATTGTCTTTCTTGATGGTGACGACCCAAGCCAGCGCGCTTGGGCTAAACAATACCGCGCAGATAAGCCGATAAAATGGACCCTCACCAACGGCAGTCCAGAAAACGTCGCCACGGAGTTTGACGCCCGAATTTATTTTGACCAACAAGGTCACTACAGCCGTCAATTTCAACTCTCACACATTCCCGCTCTGATTGAACAAGACGGAGCGCGGTGGAAGATCACAGAGATCGATGTGACGCCGTTCACCACCATAAACAAGAGTGCGACGAACACAAAATAAGGAGAAAGACCTTGAGATCCCATGGGTTATTACTGCTTGGTTTGTTCCTATTTCCTTGGCAAACCCAAGCTCAATCCGCCGCTTGTACGGGGCATTTCTTAAATCCATTGTCTGATATTTGTTGGGACTGCCTATTTCCTATGACACTGGGCAGTGTGCCTCTCATTAGCTCGACATACCCTGACACCGCCAACCCAAGCATGCCGATCTCCTATTGTCCTAAACCCCCGCCCATTTTTATGCAAATTGGCTTAAACATTGGGTATTGGGAGCCGTATTCCTTGGTGGACGTGACGCGAGTCCCTTATTGCATGGTCAACATGGGGATGCAGTTGAGTAATGACAATAGCCAACAAATAGGAGGCTCGCAGCACGACTCAAGCAGCAAAACCAGCGGCAATGCTTTTTATCACGTGCATTGGTACAAATATCCGGTGATTTACTGGCTACAACTGATGCAGTCGGCCGCCTGCATGGCCACGGATAATTTCGATGTGGCCTACCTCACCGAGCTTGACCCGTTTTGGGATGATGATGAGATGTCGTTCATTCTTAACCCCGAAGCCATTTTGTTTGGCCACCCCATCACGCAGCTCTCTTGCATCACCGAAGCCATGGCGACCACCACCGGGCGCGTTTTGCCTTTTGATGCGCTTTTTTGGTGTTTAGGCTCACAAGGCAGCGTCTACCCATTAACCGGTAATAGCGCTTACTCTCATACCGGCCCTCAAGTTGGCACACTGATGTTAGAGCGTTTTAATTTTAAAATGCACAGGCAAGGCATTGTGTGGGAAACCCGGGGCGAAGATGGCGCAATCTGTTACCAATGGCCAGAGCCTATCTTGCCGAAAAGTCGCTATCGCTATCAATTGTCGGCACCGATTGGTGATGCCGCTCATTGTTATCCCTATGGCACCACCTCGTCACTTTGGGAGCAAGGTAAAGACAACCCAACCACCGGCGGTAACTTTGGTTTTGTGAACTGGCGAAAACGTAATTGCGTATTTTTATAAGGAAATGAGACGATGTCATTTAGCCCAAGAGCCTCATGGCTGTTACTTATTCTGCTGGTTAGCCCTCTCTCAACAGCCGAGAAGGGTTACTCTCAAGAAGAGCTCAAAGCGCTTGCCAAGCAAGAGCAGACCATTGCAGCGCCAACCAATCACAGTGAACTGACCACCTTTCTTGAACGAGGTCAGCAACATAAGCAAGAAGCGTTGTCGATGAATCAACACCTCGATAACGTGTTGCAAGACTCGCCACTGGCGAGTGTTCTTGGGGTGCCTCAGGAAAATCCAAACAAAAAGGCGCAAGGTGTGATGGTGTTTGTGTCGCTTTCCATGCCAGATAACGCGCTTAGACAGCTACTCAAACAAAGTCAGCAATATCAGGTTCCTCTCGTGATACGTGGGGTACTGCCAGAAGGCATGGTACCGACAGCCTCTCGAATACTGAGTTTGTTAGAAGCGGACGACGAAGAAATGGCCATTGATAGCGGTTTTGCCATCAGTCCACAGTGGTTTCGTCAATTTAACATCACCCACGTCCCCGTGTTTGTGGCCATTGGAGAAGCGTGCAATGAAGCGTCTTGCCCGCAAAGTGATTACGACATGGTTCACGGCAACCTCTCCCTTCCTAACGCATTAACGATTTTAAGCCAAGGCGATGTAGGACACATCGCCAAACAAGTGCTCAATAGGAGTTCCCCTTGAATTCGCCCTTTTCACTACTTTTTGTTTTTCTCTCTTTCAGCGCTGCTCTCTTACTCTCCCTTCATACCCTTGCCGCCCCTCAAGAAAACACATTCTACGACAACGTGGAGTGGGCGAAAAACACCCCGAACGAGGCTTACAATGACTCAGAAATGACGCTTAACCTGTCAGACTTCTGCAGCGACAATAATCCAGGGTGTGAAAGCAAAATCCGACAGCCTGATGAAACCGGGATGACTGATGCACAAATCACAAACCAATCCACGTCGGAGTTTGGCAACAACGAACACGCTCAAGCGATACAAGAGGGGTTTGACAATAATAGTGTCACCATTGACCCAAACGATGATACGTATCGATTCGCCACCCTTGGCATTGAGAACGCCTATGAAATCAGTCATGGTCAGTCTAATCAGTACGTGGATTGTGACAACGCCACGCAATGCGTCATTGATAACATCGCAAAGCAATGCTACCGACCAACTCACAACCCGGTCCCGTGTGACAAAGTCCCCGTCGCCTCCGTGAGCCTTAGTGAAGTGATCTACCGCTGCCCATCCGGCTGGACAAAGCAAGGGGATAATTGCCAACGCCCTCTCTCACAATGCCGACACGATAATCACAATTACGTGAGGCAAACGGGGGGAACAAGAGGGTTTACAGGGTCAGATACCACGTATTTCTGGGATGGGAAGGTTGTCTCTCCCAACCAAGGCTACACGCTTGGCGATTTAAAACAGACCGACCACATTGTCTGGAAAAGTAACGAATCCTGGTATAAACGCTACCAGATTTGTCGCCCCACCACACAAACGAAAAAAGTCACCTTGAGCTGCTCAAACGGATTCTCCTTATCCGGAGGGAACTGCATCAAGAACAACATTACTTGGCGAACAGAATGCAACCTGATGAACTCATGCAAGATCACTCGCCAGCAATGCATTGAAGGTCGAGCCACCCGCATCATTAATGGCATACCGACCACGCTTGATTGCTGGAAGTATCGGGTTGAGCACCAATGCACTCGACCCAATACGTGCAACGTCCTGCCCGCCGATTGCACCACGACGTCAACCCATTGCAGCCTCCAGCAAAACGGTGTGTGCATTGAGGAGAAAGTCAATAAATCCTGCCCACAGCGGCGCTGCAGTGCCACCCAATTAATCTGTGGAGAAGAGAGCTTTTGTCTGGATGGCGATTGCTTTGAAGCCATGGCGACCACTTCAAACCGCTTTAATGAAAGCACCTCAGCCTTAGCCGCGCTCGCAGAAGCCGCTGACGGTATGGGTAACCCACCGAAGATATTTACAGGCAAAGGCATGAAGTGCACAGACGCCGCTTTTGGTTTTGCCGACTGCTGTAAAGACGGCGGTTGGGGCACGAGTATTGGCATAGCCCAATGCAATGATGAAGAGAAAGCGCTCGGTCAAGCCAAAGAGCAAGGCATTACGATAGCCCTTGGCCGTTATTGCGCAGAAAAGGTCTTAGGCGCGTGTATCCGGGAAAAGAAGACCTACTGCGTCTTTGATAGCAAATTGGCGCGCATCATCCAAGAGCAAGGCTCGAAAGGTCAACTTGGCATCAGTCTGGGAACCGCCAAACACCCCATTTGCGGCGCCCTTACCCCCGAGCAGCTTCAAGACATAGATTTTGAACGCCTCGACTTTTCGGACTTCTACGACGACATGCACGGCAACACCAACCTGCCTTCGGCCACAGAAATCCAAGAGCGATTACACAGCGCTTATCGCCATTAACTTAATCAATGATGAGGACATGATATGGATCCCCTACTCCCTTTACTTGTGGCCACCCTGTCGACAACCGGGTTTGCCATCACCCTTATTCGGCATCTTCTGTTCAAACGAAAACTCCATCAGCTCAAGCAAGAAATGATGAGGCACCAACAACAGCGTGGCATTGATGAAGCACTTTGGACGTTATTTCACACGCGCACCCACAAGATGCTGAGTTTCTGGCAATAATGAGGTCACACCATGAAGGACTTATCCACAAAAACGGTGAACAACTCAATTAACCGATTAACAATCAAACCCCTACCGTTAATGTTGTTGGCTTTATTGGCCTTTCACAGTATCGCCGATGAGCCCCCCAAGGGGTGGCGCTGGTATAACGAGACCAAAGCGCCCAAAGTCCCTCCCAAAGAGGAGGAGAGCCTCCCCCCCAACAGCGTCTCTACCGTGATGAGCGCCACCGAGCAGATGCAATGGTTCCACCGCGCGTTTGATGAAGCGTTAAACGATGCCACCATTAACCCAACCGATGAAGAGAAAAATCTAAAATTGATGAAGCTGAAAAAATTCATCGATGGCAAGACCACGCAAACGGGCATGACCTTCAAAAAGCTCATCAACGAACACCCCGAATACTCGTACACCAAAGACCGCCCCACAGAGCAAGCCGCAAGAGCGACGTACTATCAAGGTATCCAACTCAAAAACGAAGCCACTGTGCGTCAATTGGTACAAGAAGGTTGGGGCCTCTACTTCATCTACGAAGGGCAAGACGCCTTATCTCAAACCCTAGCACCCTCAATCCAAGACTTTGCCCACCGGTACCACATCGAACTGGTCGGGATCAGCAAAGACGGTCAGACCTTTGAGACGATTAATGAAAACCGTATTGATAAGACAGGGCGTGTACAGGTGCGCTACACACCGGCTTTAATGCTGGCCAATATCCACACCAAAGCACTCAAGCCCCTCGCCTACGGCTTCATTTCACAAAAAGACTTGCTCTCTCGCTTTCACAACGTCGCGACCAATTACCAAGACAGCGACTTTTAACTTAAGGACGCCCCGATGAACGCTTTTATCCGCACGTTATTGTTGAGTACGCTGATGACGCTCGCCTCAACCTCCCTCACTCAAGCGCAACCCCCTCATGCGATGACAGGCCAATACGCCTTGGTGTTCTTCCATTTTAGTCAGTGCGCTGAGTGTCACCACTTTGCCCCAACCATGAAGCGGCTAGAGCAAACTACTCAACTACCTGTGTACGATTTCTCCTTTGACGGACAACCCATCCCCGGTTACGCGACGCCTATACCGACCAACTCTGACATCACCGCTGCGTTTTTTGGGGATCTCAAAAACGCCATTACGCCCGCCACGTTCTTAATCAACGTCAGCAATGGTAAGTACGTGCGTTTGAGTGAAGGCAATGTTCCATACACTGAGCTGCTTAAGAGCTACCAAGCCTTGCGCGCCGATGTGGCCATCATGGAGAGTTTACAATGACGCGACCTACCCTCCTGGCTCTCTTAATGAGTCTTTCATGTTCACTTCATGCCGGCGGCTTGGGCGACGCCATGAACAGCTTTTGGGATGACAGCAGTTTTAACAGCAACATCACGAACCCAAGTGCCTATCAGGGTCAATCCGCCACCTACTATAATGCGGGCAGTTTGTTTGCTCGCACCAACATCAAAAACATTCAACTGGCCGCCATCACCTTGCCTTCTGTCAGCGCAGGGTGCGGTGGCATTGACGCCTTTATGGGCGGCTTTTCTCATATTAACTCTGACCAACTGGTGGCTTTTGGTAAAGCCGTCATTGCCAACGCCGTGCCCTTCGCGGTGGATTTAGCGCTGCAAACTTGGGCGCCGAGCATCAAAGAGAATCGGGACAAACTGCAAGCCATTGCTGATCAGTTCCTCACCACCTCGATGAACTCTTGCCAAGTAGCGCAATCGGCGGTCTCTGGTTTAGCGGCCTTTACCGATGGGGAAGCCAAGCGACATGCCTGCGCCACCCTAGGCACGCAAAGCAACGCTTTCGCTGATTGGTTAGAAGCGCAACACGAATGTCGCAACGTCCGTACCAACCAGAGCACACTGGCTAGCAACACCGATGACGCCACGGCGCACGCAGTGAAAGTGAACTTAAATGTGGTGTGGGATGCGCTCATGAAAAGCGCTTACCTTCAAGACAATCAAGAGGTCGCCGAGTTTATCGTAAGCCTCACTGGCACCGTCATTTACGACGCGCAGGGGACGCCAAGCTACATTCCGGCCATGTTAGTGGGTAACGACACCGCCATTAACGCCCTTTTGACCGGAGGGGATTTGGAGGTGTATCGATGCGACAACACCGAGACCTGCCTTTCGATGAGCCTAAGCGCCATCAGCCTAAATGAAAGCCAAGCCTTTAACGCCAAAGTGCGCCACACCGTCGATACGCTCTATGCCCACTTACAATCTGACCAACCTATCACCGACTCAGAGAAGAGCTTTGTTGAACTCAGTGACATTCCTATCTTAGCAATGCTCATTGATGATGCGCACCTCAACCTACAACCAGAAAGCCATTTATACGCTCAAAATATTGCCGCCGATCTCTTGCATGCCTATCTCAACAACATGCTGATGATCGTCAATCAATCCATGACCAACCTCGCTTCGGTTAACCCAACCGACGTCAATCGCACTCTCGAAGGCATCAACAGTGCAAGGGATTACTTACAAACCATTCGAGACCGTCACAAAACAAAATTGAACGCGTACTTAGCCCTCACTGAGCGCTTAAAACGCAAACGAAAGCTCCTTAGCCAATCGGCAAGTGACGCTACCCTATCGAACCTCACCTTTGGCCATTAAAGGAGATCCCCAATGACCTTAGACTTTTATCTCTATGGCGCAGGCCCTCAATTACAACGAGCCTTGAACGCCGTCGCCACTTTTTTTACCACCAACACCTTTGGCTCGTTAATCGAAATCGCCTTACAACTGGCCTTTATCATCAGTGCCACCCTATTTTTTGTGTCTCGAGACGCGAAACATGTGATGCGTTTTATGTTCATTTACTTGGCTATCCCCACTTTTCTTATCAGCATGAAAGCCACCGTCCATATCAATGACGCGCAAAATCCTATGCGCATTTATTACGTGAATAACGTGCCTTACATCGTCGCAATACCCGGTTGGGCGGCCACCACGTTCATGCACGGCTTAACCGAAGGCATTGAAATCGTCTTTAGCAGTACAGAGGATGAAAGCTACAGCTCCTCAGGCATGGTGTTTGGTTCGAATTTATACACGTTGCTTCGTAGCGCCAACGCCGAAACCATTGATCTGCAACGCTATTGGAAAGACTTTTATCACAACTGCATCGTCGGAGACATTCGAATTAACAAAAAATACACCATGCAAAACATCCTGCAAGCACCGGATTTGCTGGGTTTTCTCGCCACAAAATCGATGTCCCCCATTCGTGGGCTCTATAACCCCCAGGGTCAATACAGAACCTGCCGCGACGCGTTTCCTGAACTCACTCAACAATTTGATGAAGAGGCCAATCAAACCATGAATAAACTGGGCGCGTATATCTTGGGACGAGAGAGCAACATCCAATCAACGTTCTTAAGAAACGCCATCGAGAATAGTCACCAAGATTTAATTGGGGTCAGTAACAACGCAGTCGATATTTTAAAACAGAACATGGTCATCAACATGACGCGCTGGAACATCGAAAACACGCACCGAGGTATCGCGGCCAACTACGCCTACACCGCCAACCAAATGCAAACGACAACCATGTGGGCCAACATTGGGCTGCAAGCCAAAGAGTTCATTCCGATGATGCACTCGATAGGGGTGATTTTGTTTGTCTGCTTTGGGGCGATCATTGCCATCATTGCCTTACTGCCACATATGACGTTACCTGTCCTTAAAAACTATATGGGCAGTTTTTTCTATCTGGCCACTTGGCCAATGATATTCACCATCCTCAACGCGATCATGATGTGGTTCTTAGAAGGGGCGACCCAGGGCGCGACACAAGGGTTACGCGGCATTACCCTCTCGAACATGAGCGGCATTGATTACGTCAACACACGTTACGCCGCCATTACTGGTTACTTGATGATGTCCACCCCCGCGATTGCCTTAGCGTTAACTAAGGGGGCGGCGGCCATGATGAGCAGTTTAAACTACCAACTGGCGGGGATGATAAACCAAACCAATGCCCGTACTTCAGCCGCGGCCTCAAGTGGTGACATCAGCCACGGTAATACGCAAATGCAGACCCACACGTTTAACAACGTCAATGGCAATAAGTTTGATACGTCGACATTGCTGAAACAACACGGCAGTACCACTCAAAGCGAAGACGGTCTGCTTTCAACGCAATACGGTGATAGAACGGTGTATGACACTAGCCCTACCGCGTCGAATTTCCAGTGGAATGTCGCCAGCTCTAGTCAATACAGTGAAGCGGTGCAAGACTTGCACACTAGCGCTCAATCCAACCTCTCGACACAACAAACGGCCTTGTCACAAAGCACACAAAGTGGCTCTCAATTGATGGCCGATTGGAAAGAGAGTTATTCTTCAACCCAAGGTT
This sequence comes from Vibrio sp. 10N.239.312.D08, assembly GCF_041466145.1. Taxonomy (NCBI): domain Bacteria; kingdom Pseudomonadati; phylum Pseudomonadota; class Gammaproteobacteria; order Vibrionales; family Vibrionaceae; genus Vibrio; species Vibrio sp. 10N.239.312.D08. The sequence continues at coordinate 87,781 of NZ_JBFSSD010000008.1, forward strand.
ACGGTTTAACTCATGGACACGGTGCAACTGCTGCAGCATCAAAAGGCTTAGAGCAGGTCAGCTCCGCCACTGAGCAAGTCAGTGCGGCAACCGGATGGAGCCATGAGAAAGCGAATGCCTTCTTACACTCTGCGTACGGCGGTTATGACGTGAACGCTGGACTGTCAAGCGGCGCTCTCGGTGACGCCGTAGGGTTTAATGGGAGTGTGAACGCGTCCACGGGACAAAAATGGACACAGGAAGACCGCGAAACGCTCAGCAGCATGAGCAACGAACAACAAAGCCAAATGCAAGCCGCCATCGAATCCTACCGCTCTGGTGCCAACCAAACCATCGATGCGAGCAACCGCCTCACGGCCGACGAACGTAATACGGAGATGGGCACTTACGCCACTGGCTTTACGGCGAACTTTAGTGAGACGCAAGGCTTGATAACGTCCACGACACAAGCTCAACAAGAGGTCGATACGCTCAGTCAAGTCAACAGCCAAGAGCAACGTCATATGGCCAGCCTGACTGAGAAACTGGAAAAGCCATTCCAAGCGTTTGTTGAAAACGGGCGTACGAAAGACGAATCAGGACTCATACTAACGGGACAGGGCGACGATGCTCGTCAAGCCCGCGCGAATGCCTGGGAAGAATTTAAAACAACCGATACGTTTAAAGATTTTGTGCTCGCCAGCGTACCCACTCAAGAAGAGCACGAACAAGCCTTTAACCCTGAGCCGACCCAAGCCGAGTGGCAAACGATGGTGGGGGAACAATTTAAAGGCCAGGCTCTAGGTAATACCGGTCAAACGGTGCTGGAGCAGCATCAGAAACGCGGCGGCACAGAGCGTTATTACAACCCCGACAACCACTCACAAATCGTGAATGAAACACGTGAACAATTTGAGGGCACCAGCAAGCGTGTTGAGCCACCATCAACCTTGCAGCCAACAAAGAAGGAGTAGGATCAAACCCGTTCTTAACCTATAAATAATGGTTAATTATTGAGCAACTCAAGTGAGATATCAAAACAACCTAGTATTATACACAGTATAAAATGGAGGATTAGTAATGAATAAATGGACCGTATTAGGCTTAACCACATGTTTCTCATTTTTGAGCCTAGCTATTAGTGCTAATAGTCAAATTCCAGAAATTGACCAACTCATCAGTGTCAAGAACCCTGCAGATATGCGTTACTACGTTGAACATTATCAACATCCGGATAGACCTGAGTATCGAGATTTATTGATCGGTGTTCGTGTTGCTGCGGATACCATAAATCTGTATACCACGCGCTTAGACGCTCGCAATCAACGTATCGATTATTGCTTGCCAATGAAAAGCCAGGTAAACCGCGAAACATTACGGAATTGGAAAACCGAAGAGTTAATGGAGCTGATTAATAACCAAATTGAACGTAATATTAAAAAATACGGTAAACCAGGCATTAACGGGTCTATCGGTTATTACTTAGCGATGGGGCTCAAAGAACAATACCCTTGCCCGGTACAAAAGCAATTTTAAGCTGTCAATTTACCCTGCTAAAAGGTTATCCGTTCTTATCATGCTGTTCGCTGTTAACCCCCGAGTTGTATCACGGGGGTAAATTCGACCAAACTACCCTGGCTTTACGGCGAACTTTAGTGAGACACAAGGCTTGATAACGTCCACGACACAGTCTCAACAAGAGAGCGAGCCCCTCAGCCAAGAGCAACGCCATATGACCAGCCTGACTGAGAAACTGGAAAAGCCATTCCAAGCGTTTGTTGAAAAGGGGCGTACGAAAGACGAATCCGGATAACCAATGGTCTGGGTCGAGTGAAAATATGAAAAAGGAATTGGCTATCTAACCTCGCCTTGAAACAAATCAAATCTATCTAATGCGTCTTGAACTGTATATACCGACCATCCTGCGCCTTTAAGCTCTCTAGAACTCTTGTGATTAATCACCACCGCCACTTTCTGATTATCCCAACACAAGTCAATAGAGACTTCATTTCCCTTTATGTTCTTACTTACGCCAACCTTGCCACAGGGAAGTCGATTCTTTTGACACTTTGATATCAAGCCAACAAGAGCAGGATCGGCATAAAGCATTAGATCTTGGTAGCTGTCAAACGGAGTTACAACGCCCTGCTCTTCCCTTAGCCTGTTGATGGTCAAAGTTGTCTCGTTGCTCACGCACAAGTGACCATGATGAGGTTGTTTCCTGTGACAGTCAGCACACAAGGCCCTAAGGTTCGCCCTCTTGTTGTCTGCCTTGTTCCCGTTAACATGGTGAGTGTGAAGTAGCTTTTTGTGATCTTTTAGGCAAACACTGCAATGTTGACAGGTGTAATTCAGTTCACTTCTGAAGCTCGATGATATCGATGCCCAATCAGGAGAGTACCCACCACTGTAGTAATCGGCAGTAGAGGTTGGTATTGTCTCGAAGTGGGAACTGTATGACTCAAACAACCTCACGAACGAGAAATTGGCAATGAACGATTTCTGCTCCTCGTATGTCTTCTCAGTATAGCCTTCTACATTCAGTTCCTTCATACACATAATGCATGGTGATAAATCAGATTCACCCTTTGAGTCCTGACCTGAGTGAAAAGAACGACCAAAGACCGGAAACTTGCCATCAATTCGACTTGTCACCACATATCTATTGTGAAAACGCCCTTTTTCGCGCATATCAATTATTGTTTTACACTCTGCGACATGAACACGCCTTGCAGACTTACACTTACCGTTACTAATAACTTCGCTTATGCTTGGCCCCTGGTCGGGTATGTAGAGCATTACCTGATGACCGTCGTAACTTAGTACACCATTTGAGCCGTCAATCTCATCTAACTGAATGTCTTTACCTAGTACCTTGCCTTGAACTAGACCACGAGTAACGCTCTCTAGATTGTCTGAGCGCCTTGTTAAGGTAAAATCAGATCTCACTGCACCCAACGGGGCAATAGCTTTATACAGGGCGCCAAAGTCGATATTTAACTTCATCAGTTCTCACCAAGAATTTGTTTTATCTGTATGTCAGCGTTTGTAATGGCTCTAAACGAGACTCGACGTGATTTCTCTGGGTCTTCTACCCCGTCTACTTTGACCAACCTCGATGAAGAGAACCCAACCGCAGCTACTCTGGAAGTTATCCAATCTGATTCTTCCGGCATTAAGCTGTAACCGTATTGCAAAACGGAGCGCGTTCTACCTTGTGACAACCTCATATTGTAAAAGTAAGCCTGCTCTTTGGTTGAGCCTCTAAGACCTGCGCTAGATGTGTGCCCCTCAATTCTCACTTCATCAATCGAGTCACGAAACGGCTTAAGAACCTCGATATAGCGTGGGAAGAACTGATTTAAGATCTTCTTGTAAGCAGGTTTAATCTTTGTCTGGTTGTTTGCGAACAGTACGTCAGGTGACTTGAAGTTGAATGACAGAGTTTCCTTATCAATCTCTGCTCCCCATATATCTAAATCACCTTTGAATTCATTCACTAAAGCATCGTAAATGGCGACTTGGTTCTCTTGATAGGCAACTGCTACATCTTTTATCTTCTGGCTTTCTTTCTGAGTCTTGAGCATGAATACGATGGCGATAAATAAAAACACCATCATTAAGCCAGCCATTAGGTCTGAGATGGAAAGCCAATGCTCTCCATTCTCCTCTTCAGCGGCATTGCTTTTACCGAATATCTTGTCCATTAGGCAACTCGCTCGTTAACGATCTCATTCATTGCCTGAGTCAGCTTCACATAGTCCTCTACAAACTTGCCTGTCACTTGAGTAAGAGCTCGTCCCATCTCGGTAATGACACGGTTAATCTCTTGCTGCATAGACTCATCAATCAACTTGAGCTGAGAATCTACCGCCTCGCCAGTTAACCCTACTTGGTTTCGAATACTCTCTTCCATCGCCTCGAACGTGCGTCTAGCTTGGTTAATTTGCTGAGTTGATGCCTCGTCGATAACGTCAGACAACCTCTGTTGCAACTTATCTGCCGAATTAACAATCGCATCAGACACTTTGTTGGTATCGGTAACTAGGTTCTGGTTAGCAGTGGTCATCGTTTCTGACATCTGCTTGGCATCAGTAACTAGCATTTCAATCATGCCGCGCATAGTGTTATTCAGATCAGAAACAGCGTCTTCTAGGTGCTGCTTGATAATTCCAGTTTGGTCTTGAAGGTAGTCGGAGCTTGTCTTGAGGCTTTCGTTCGTTCTAGCTGCATTATCTGTAAATTCAGTTGCAGCCAAATCTATAGACTTGCCGATAGTTTCAGAGCTCTCTATTAGCTTTTCGCTGACATTGTTTATGCCTTTCTCGGCTTCAGTGAGCATATCAGCATAGTGGGTATTAGCAGTCTCGACTGATTTAGATATACTACTCACCACATTCTCTATCTGGTTTTGAATCTCCGGCACGGCTTCAACCGCTTTGTCTCTCATATCCCTGAATGCACCAAGATGACTCTCAAGCTCAGATATTTGGTGATTGCAGACCTCCATGATTTCTTTAAGTTGAATCATAGCTTCAGGGATCACTTTACTGTGCTCGCTGATTGTTGCGACCGAAGACTCGGTAGAGGCAATTGATTTTACGCCCAGCTCATACTGACTCTGCATTTGCTCGAGTTGGTTTTTGTAATCTTCTTGCCACCTAACGAGAAGCAACACTGCCTCGTTTAGCTGTTTGAAGTTGTCGCCAAACTGCTCTGTCAGATTGCTATTGAAGTCAGTAATAACCTGCTTAAGCGCCTCTATAACCTGCTCTGTCGCAGATTTCGACAAGACATCGGCAAACTCCTGCATCTTGAGCCACAGATTCGTGGAAAACTCTTTAAATCTCTCTTCTTCAGTTTCGGCCCTTTCATCAAGCGTCTTTCGGGATAGCTTGGCATTGTCGTTTATGTCGCTGCGAATCATCTTGAATTGACCAAGCAACGTAGACTCTTCGTTACCGACTAGAGCATCTTTCAAAGCCTTTGTTTCTGTGGATTGAGACTGTATTGCAGAAAGAATATCTTCCGGTGTCGCGCCAAGTTTTTGCTCTTTCGCTTTTTTGGGTTTGAAGAGAGGAATAGTGCTGAGCGTCTTAAGTAATAGAGATGCGAAGATCCCCATCAGACTCGTTATGAACGCTGTCTTAAGACCTGCTAGAAGTGGAGGTATGCTTGTTTCGATATTGTTTTGATCGAACTCTAACAAGCCAAGCACAATCCCGAAGAACGTACCAAATATACCCAATGTGGTTAAAAGTGTTGGTGCGTAGTTAACGAAATCTCTGTTTCTGCCTCTCTTTCCTAGCCAGATTGCTACAAAGAATACACCGATGATTAGCACTGCTACTAGGGTGCTTACAACCCCAGCACTGAGGCTTAAAAGAATCATCTCTAATTGTTCTAACATTATATATTCTCGTTGATTTAATAGTGGTTCGGCTTTATCTCCAACTTTGAAAGTGAAAGAGGAGATTAAGGATTATTTTTATAACATGGTTCACAGTCATAAGGTGCTGTCGAGTTGCCCTTATCTACATTGTTTATCTGATCCGTTTTTGTGTTCATTCATAATCGAGATGAGGAACCAACATTTACTGATCTGTATAAATCAACAATGGTTCAAGTTAGAGATAAATAGAACCAGATTTAACGTAACCTCATGTAATATTAGCCAAAAATAAGACATTTTAGTTAGCGCTAATTTTACTTATCGCGTTAGCTTCCCACAACTTACTTTGCAATCCCTTTAGTTATTGATATTTCGCCAAATAGCAAAGACAATAGCTAATAAACATCAAGAATCTTGATAGGTAGAATGTTTACCGTGACAATTTCTAGTTCGAAAGTGTCCAGAGGCGTTAAAGCTGGGCTAACTCAGATTATAAGACTCAAAGTGGTATTTATGGGGGGATATAACTGAATAGAACCAAAACGCTTAACAAGTAGTGCTGTGTTGTCACGAAGAACGCCTCCTCATGGGAGACGTCTTTATCTACAATTCCCGCGTTAAGCTGGATCTTGCAAATACGGCTTATCGGCTACAACAAAGGGTTTAAACTCAGTGTGTGTAATGCGTGTTTTGTCCAACTTGTTCTTTGCTGTCCATTGAGTGTTATCTCTTAGGTACTTTCTGTTGTCTTCAGATTTCGATTTACCAACTAGCCCTAAATGATAATTCATTTCATGAACTTCGCTAAAATTCACGTAATCCCAATCGTTCATCGGAAAAACCTCCTTTAAATTATGCAACATTGCATATATGCATATATAGGCACCAAGAAAGGTTTTCAAGGGGAACGAAAGAAAGATATGTCGTCCACCCAACCATTGTTGGGTAGAATTTGAACTCATTCACATCCTATTTATGTACGTTTGCCCTTCTAGAAAGTTATCCATCCTTATAATATTCTTCACGGTGACTCCCCGTGATGTATCACGGAGGTAAATTCGACCTATCTATCAGCACTCACATAGCCCTGCTCTAGTTGCAAGCTTGCGCGCTAGTTTTTACACGCCTAGAGATAAGTGATTGTTAGTCAATAGAAAACTCTAGTAGACTTACCATGTTAGTTTAAGTTCGGAACTTCTAAAACTGAAGACTCTCGCTAGAAACTATTTTAATGGCTTATACTTAAAGAGTTTTACTCATGTACGACATAGATATTACTTACGAATCAGCAAAAGAGCTTATTGATGAACTCTTAGGTGATAACATTTTCAACCCAAAAAGCTTATTTGATGTGAGTGAAAAATATGTTTGTAACTATATTTTTCGTGGACAAGGTAACAAGTCCTGGTCTCTATTGCCAACTGCTCACCGTGACGAAAGTAGCTTGAAGGATTTCACGCCTCAATCTCCAGTAAATCGAAGTGATGTTGGCCAATACTTGAAACTTCATAATCATGCAGAAATTCGCTCTGTATATCTATTTCTAGAAGCTGCTGATCATATCGGTTTACAGACTCCTATTGATTACAACCTTTTCAAAGGAGTAGTAACTGAAGACGATGATACATTCGATCACCAACTTCTCCCTAGTATTGCTTTGGCACAACACCATGGTGTACCGACTCGTTTATTAGATTGGACTGAGTCTCCTTTTGTAGCTGCCTATTTCGCCGCTAATTCAGCGTTAAACAATGCACCGGATACTCATTTTTCCATTCTTTGTATTAATACCAACATAATCAAAAATATTGAAAGTATAAACTTAATCTCGACGCCCAAAGTTAATAACAATTTTTTACGCGCGCAACGAGGTTTATTCACCCTAGTGAACACGTCTAATCATTTTTATAAAGCAAAAAAACGGTGGCCGACTTTGGAAGAAACTGTGATCAGTGAACGCTCGAAGTCATTAAATTACGCACGTCCTCCAACCGTTCGTCTATCATTACCGTCGTCAGAAGCTAAAGAATTATTGAAGCTTCTATATAGGTTAGATATATCTAAATTAACTCTCATGCCTTCCTTAGAAAATGCCGCAACGTCATTCAAGAACAAAAGGATGCTATGGGGAAATAGTTAGTTTGTAGTCTTTTTTGTTGTTAAAAAACCGAACTCAATGAGTCCGGCTTCTTTCTCCTTGATATGACCAAAAAGGAGGACTGGCTAATCCACAAACAAGACACCTCTTTGCACCAGTCATGGTCACCTTATCAACAAGAGTCACGTCGTGTTAGTTAATGTAATTTATACTTTGAATTCGCATTGATAAACCATACTTTTCTCATCCTAGTTTTTGATTTTGCCTATCGCCTTAACAAGACCAAACCAGTGCATCGACGTCTAATAGCATTGATAAAATCAGAATAAACAATAGGTTGTGCCTTTCATACCAAACATAATCAGATATTGTGCGTCATGTTTGATGTATCAAATGACCAACTTGCTTTAACTGTGTTCTCGTCGTAATTTGTATGCGTTAGATTTTATATGTCAAGGATATGAAATGGCTAAGTTTTTAAACACAAGTGCTACAAACTACTATTTAGAAGAACTTATTAAGAATGCATCTGAAAGGTTGATACTCATCAGCCCTTTTTTGAAACTTAATGACCGAATCAGAGAGCTACTAGAAGATAAAGATCGATTAAAAATCGACATCAGAATTGTTTATGGAAAAAGCGAACTACAACCAGATGAGATTAACTGGCTTAAAGGTTTATCTTACATCCGTACTAGTTTCTGTAAAAACCTTCACGCTAAGTGCTACATTAACGAAAGCTCTTGTATCATCACTAGCTTAAACCTATATGAGTTCAGCCAAGTAAATAATAATGAAATGGGTATCTTCATCGACAGAGATGAAGACTCAGAGATTTACAAAGACTCTTATGAAGAAGCTCAACGTATTATTCGTATTAGTGATGAAGTTAGGATTTCACTAGAAAAGGTTTCATCTGACGCAGCTGAACCTGCAATTAGTGATGAATCAAATGCAGTTTTTGAAGAAACGAAAGTTACGTCTTCTAAACTCGCAAAGAAACATAAGCTAAAAACTGACGATTTTCTTCAAGCCTGTGTGTCGAAAGGGTATCTCTCGTTAGAAGATGGGAAACACACTTTAACTGAATCAGGCAAAGAACAAGGTGCTGAATTCAAATACAGCAAACGATTTGGTCCTTACTTTATTTGGCCTGAAGCTATCGATGTAGTTTAAGCCATGAAAAAGCCGAACTCAATGAGTCCGGCTTATTAAAATCAACAGTACGTGCAAGTGCTTTGCTACATATCGTCAGCTTTTACTGCTGTTGATATGAATGTTGTCCATACATCATCATGCTTTATAGTTACAAACTGCCCATCGTCGTCGCTATGCTTTTTTACTATCTCAGAACTTTCCAGATCTTTATTAGTAGGTTCAGCATGAACGTGACAATGTCTTGACCCCGTAGGAACACCCCAAGCTGAACAGTTTGTTCGACAATAATGACAACCGTCAGAAGCTGTACGTCCGGGATGACTCAATGTCGGCATTGAAACTGTAGAAATAGTTAAACCAACGAGTAATAACAACTTTTTCATAATAGTACTCATCTTTTTATAAGGAGAGTTAATCTATCACTTTCATATGGCATAAACTGCGACTTAGATCATTCACCTAATGTTCAACAATATACGTATTCTATGGCCTGATCTTTGATAATGCTTCTAGCAAGTTTTAGTAGGTGCGTTGAGGTTTTAATCTCTAGATCCGATTGAATCCCCAAAAGAGCAATTCCTGCTAATATTTGTTGTGGCCTAACCACTTGGCCAGTTGGTAGCTCCATTCTATCGTATAACATTTTGAACTGTACCCAGTCCTCACAGTTTTGAAACACAGTTCAGCTACCTCGTCATTTGGCACTCTAACTCTCGAAAAATGTAATTCTTACTCATTTCGCGATACTTAAATGATAAAAGCTCTAAATACAAGAGGTTGAACTGATTTTATAAGATATGCATCATTAAACATAATCAGACAAAGTGCGCACTGTACGAAGAAGTACTAATTGGCAAATTTGCCTTATAAAAAGTTATTCATTAATCGCTAATGTTAGAATTCCTGAAACACATTTATGTCCAAAAACGTTTTTGAAACGGCTCAATCTTAATTGTGATCACCAAGCTATTCTGTCGTATCTTAGCCTTGGCAGTCGTAATACACCTCTTTTGCAGCTTGTAGCCCTATTTCAGATTTCATCAAACCGAACAAAAGCGCCTCGCTCAGTGTGGGCGCTTTTTTGTTTTCCTTCACAAGGAGTTTTTCTATGTCTACGACTCGTGGTGGTCAAATCACTTTTCACAACATTCGAATGTGGTGGCAAGTGAACGTGACCACAATCAAGTACCTCAATATCTTCGCGGCCTTGCTCGGCCTTCTCACCACTTACCTCCTCACCTCGGCCAACACATTAACGGGTGCCTACTACTACAGTATCTTTTGGCTGTTCAACAAATTAGGTTTTAGCCTAAAGCGCAACGTGGTGATCGAATGGGAAGAGCAACGCTACAGCAGCACCCTTGGCCAACAACTGCAAAACCCCATATTGTCACAGTGCTACCAAGAATTACTGCAAGCCCTGTTCGTTGGCCTAGTAGTCTCTGTGGTCACTTCCACCGTGCTGTTTGTGATTATCAACCACTGGTTTAAGAGAAAAGGGCAAGAGCAAAGCGAAGATAACCACATTCGCGGCTTTCAATTGGCTGAGCCTAAAGCCGTCACCGCAGAACTAAAAAAGAAGAAAAAACTCTCTCCTTTTGCGCTCGATGGTCACAAGCTTTTTGTTGATAGGTTTGAGGTCAAGCACTTAATGATTGACGGTACCACAGGCGCAGGTAAATCCGTTGCGATTCGCAAGCTATTGCGCTGGATACGGGCGCGAGGCGATAAAGCCATCATCTACGATAAAGGCTGCGATTTTGTCAGTAAATTCTATGACCCGCATAAAGACGTGATTTTAAATCCCTTCGATGAGCGTTGCGCTGCCTGGGATATTTGGAGTGATGCCAAAGAAGCCCCTGACTTTGAATCGCTCGCGGCCGCGCTTATTCCACAACACGGCGAAGGCGATCCGTTTTGGGTGGATTCCGCACGAACCATTTTCGCAGCAACCACCTATCAAATGATGCTCGATGACAAACACGAATGTACCATTGAAAATTTGCTGCACATTATCTTAACATCTGAGCTTTCAACGTTAGGTGAACACTTAAAAGGCACCGAAGCCAGCTCCCTAGTCTCGAAAAGTATCGAGAAGACGGCGATATCCATCAAATCGGTCCTGGCGACTTACATTAAGTCTTTGCGTTACTTACATGGTTTGGATGAAAAAGACGCCCAAGGTCACCGTAAACATGCGCCATTTTCGATCACAGATTGGGTGCAAGATGAATCCCAGCAAGGGTTTTTATTCCTATCGAGCAATGCAAGACAACACACCGCACTCAGACCACTGATCTCTATGTGGCTCGCGATTGCCTCCAACGCCATTCTAGGGATGGAGCCCGATGACGACCGCCGAATTTGGGTGGTCATCGATGAAATGCCTACATTACATAAACTGCCTGAACTCACGCACATTATTTCTGAAGTGCGTAAATTTGGAGGGTGTTATTTACTGGGTTTGCAATCTTACGCTCAATTAGAAACCACTTACGGGCGCAACGCGGCGAGAGTCATTTTTGATTTGCTCAACACGCGTTTTTTCTTCCGCGCCCCTTCAAAAGCGATGGCCACCATTTCCTCGGATGATCTTGGTGAGCAAGAAATCGATATCTCACGAGAAAATATCTCTTACGGGGCGAACGCATTGCGTGACGGTGTCTCACTCGGCCATCAAAACAAAACGCGTCCTGTGGTTTCTCCTGCCGAAATCCAAGGTTTGGATGATTTAGAGTGTTACTTACGCACCCCTAACTCTATGCTCATCACTAAGCTGCAACTGAAGTACGACCGCATGAGCAATCTCCAACCCTCCTTCATCAAACGCAGCCTACCAGGCGGGAAAGCAATGGAGAGTATCGACCAAGCCTTGATTTTTCATGAGTTAATTGCGTTGCATGAGCTCGATGAAACCCAAAGAAACCGATTACTTGCCATTCAACAAAGTACCTATGAAGACGAAGAAGAGCAGCAGCAAACCAGAACCCATCAAAAACAAACCCTTACCAAAGCACCGAAAAAGGAAAACCCGACCAATAACGCAGCCCAAAACCAACAGCTCGCTGAAAACACACAAAATGAACTACAACAAGAGACCGAAGAGGCGTCCATGACACAAGCAGAAACGGGCGAGATGTACGATTAACCACACGAAATGAAACATCAAGGAACATTTAGAGACCGAACACAATCTTGCCCTCCCCTGTAAAAAGCCTTTACCACCCTTTCATTCACATCAACGCCGTCCGCTACCCCATTCGTACCACACCCAAATCACCGGCATTGCGCTGACGTGGCGGCTTTGCTGCGCCCCAACAAAAGGAAAACACCTTATGATGTCCATTAGCCCTCTTAAATCCGCCTCTGGCGCCGCCAAGTATTACTTAAACGAAGAAAACACCCAAGAGACCCCTGACATTTCTCTCGAAAAAGACAGCAACGACAACTACTACCTTAAAGAAAACAGTCCCAATGAAAACACCTTTTGGCATGGTCAGTTAGCCGAAGAAGCAGGCCTACTCGGTAAACCGGTTGACCAAAAAACGTTAGAGTCCGTTTTATCTGGACACCTAGGCCATGAAACCATCAAAGGCAAACGCGACGATCATAAATCGGGGTTTGACCTAACCTTTTCTGCGCCAAAATCGGTCAGTGTACTTGCTCTCGTCGGGGGTGACACACGTTTAGTCGATGCGCATAACACGGCGGTCAAATTCGCGCTATCGCAATTAGAAAAAGACGTAGCACAAGCCACGCACATCAATGACGAAGGCGCTCGTGAGTTCATCAATACCGAATCCATGGCCTTTGCGGTCGTGCGCCATAAAACCAGTCGTGAAAACGACCCACAACTCCATTCCCACGCTTTGACGGCAAACATGACACGCGACAAAGAAGGGCAACTGCGTACACTCGCCTCTTCTCTCAAACAAAAAGGCGGCGTCATCAATGGGACAGGCGAGCGCATTTACAACTTCCAAAAGTACTACACCGCTCTTTACCAGAGTCAGCTTGCCAAAGAGAGCGAACAAATGGGTTATCAAATGCAAGGCGTGGGTAACGGCCAATTTGAAGCCAAAGGCCTCCCTCAAATCCTCCTTGATACGTTTTCTACTCGCAAACAACAGCTCGACCAACAAGCCTTAGTTTTTGGGGGGACGCAAGCGGCAAAAGATGTAGCCGCACTCGATACTCGCAAAGCCAAAACCTACGAAAGTGAGGCAACGCTCAATGCTCGCTGGCAACAAACGGTGTGCAATAAAGGCTATCAGCCCGAAGACTTGGTTAAAAACGCCCTCGGCATAGCTCAACAAGAGCATCACCCTGAACAAATCGCTAAAGACGCGTTTAGTCGCGCCGTTGAACACTTAGGGCAATACAACACGGCATTAAAACTGGAAAAGATTATAGAATTAGCCACGGCCGAGTTTACCAAAGGCGGCGTACAAGCCAATGCAATTGACCTTAAAGTGGTCGCAGACCAATGGGTGAAAGACGGGGCGCTTATCCCCCTTTCCATGAAAGGTCAATACACCACTCAAACCATGCTGAAAACCGAACAAGTGTTAATGGCGGCCAGCAAAGGGCGTACGCACCATATGCGTACTCCCGTCAATGACGCTACGTTAGATAAACTGAACCTCACTCAAGGCAACCGCCAAAAGGTGGCGGACATTTACCAGTCCACCAAACAGTTTCATGTGGTCAATGTGTTTGGTAACAGTGAGCAAATCGCGCAAAACCTATTGAACGTCGGCAACCATGTCGGTAAACGTGTCCACTTAGTGTCACAAAACGCCAAAGACAAACACCGTCATAGCCAAACCATCCAACGTGAAAGTCATACGATCGCAGCCTGGGTAAAACACCGATTTCAAGAAGAGCAGCGTCACTCTGTCCATAGTTTATTGCACTCAGACGTCCCTATGACCAACAAAGACATCCTTCTCGTCGACAGCGCCCACAAAATGAGCGCCAATGAGTTGATGGCTTTAAATACAAAAGCTAAGGGCTCGGGGAGCAAAGTCATCTTGCTGAACAACACGTCCAGTCGCCAAGGTTTTAAAGCCTATAACGCCATCGAGCTTTACCGCAAAGGCAACGTCGTCTCGCACTCTTGGGTAGACAGCAAACAGATAGACAGTAAGGTTGCCTTGCACAACAGCGATACGCGCACCCTCGCCAGAGCTTATACCTACTTATCAAACAAAGAAGACACACAAGTGCTGGCGACTTCTCACGTTGAACAACGAAGATTGACGGACGCGATCCGGACCTCTCTGCAGAACGAGGGTCAACTTGCCCGCAGTGGCATCACCTTGTTTACTCAGCAGCCTCATTATTTGTCTAAACCCCAACAGGAGTTAGCGCAACACTACAAGCCGGGCATGACCCTTCGCCATTGGGAAGAGGGAAAACCTCAAGAATTAGTGGTTTCAACATCGGATAAGGCAAACAATCGAGTCCATGTCCTCAGCAAAACCGATGGCCAAGAATACACCCTCGATCCCGCTTCCGCCGGATTCAAAGCCCTCAACATGCAGCTCTTTAAACCTGAATCGTTACAAGTCAACCAAGGTGAACGCCTCATAACCACCGGTAAGCACTTTCCATCCGGGTTGAACGCCAATGAACATTACGTGGTCACGGATATCTCTAAAGAAGCCCTAACGTTAACCGACACGCAAGGCGAATCAAAAACCTTATCCGTTGCAGCGCTGAAAGACGCACCACTAAAATACGACTATGTGCATTCCACCAGTCATATCGAACCAAGGCCGCACACTCTCATTTCAGGCAAAGCCTTTACGCTATCCAAAGCGCTCTTCCATGATCTGACCGAGAAAAGCGCGCGCATCGATGTGTTTACCGACAACCCCGATAAAGCCCAGGCCGCGCTTGAGAAAAGCGAAGTGAAGCTTTCTGCCATCGAGCGAGTGATGCACACTCAAAGCGTCAACGACCGCTACCTGACTGACACCACCGCCATCACCGTCAAAAGCGACATCCAGCAAGCCCTCACTCTCTTAAACAAAGAGCAAAATTCACCACTGCAAGAGAAAGCGTTGAACTTTGCCCTGAGTCATCTTTCTGAAAAAGAAGCGGCGTTTACACAAAAAGAGTTAGTCGTCGAAGCGATCCGTTACGCTTTTGAAGAGGCCAATCAACCGATAATCAAAGATCAAATTGAAACAGAGCTCGCCAAGCGCAGTGACACCCTCTCTGCCGAATACAGCGACGGCACACGCTGGACCACCCAAGCGGCGCTCGATACCGAAAAGCACATCTTGCGGAACATTGAGCAAGGGAAAAATCAACACAAGCCGTTTGCCACCCACAGACAAGTCAGAGATTATCTCGATGCACAGCCTCGCCTTACCCAAGGGCAAAAGGACGGCATCACCCTTATCTCAACGACCAAAGACAGTTTTGTGGCCGTGCAAGGTTTAGCGGGCACCGGTAAATCCACCCTACTCGAATCCAACATTGAATTGA
The DNA here is from genome assembly GCF_041466145.1 of Vibrio sp. 10N.239.312.D08. Lineage (NCBI taxonomy): Bacteria > Pseudomonadati > Pseudomonadota > Gammaproteobacteria > Vibrionales > Vibrionaceae > Vibrio > Vibrio sp. 10N.239.312.D08. The sequence goes on from NZ_JBFSSD010000008.1 coordinate 102,906, forward strand.
TTCAACACGCTAGCCAAGCCAGTAAACACTCACCTTCACAAATCATAGGTATTGCACCAACGCACGCCGCCGTCAGCGAACTGGAAAGCAAAGGGATACAAGCGCAAACGCTGGAAAGCTTACTGACCGACCTAAGACGTGGCATCACCTTACCAGAGGACTACAAAAACACGCTGTTCTTCCTCGATGAAAGCTCCATGGTCAGCAACCAACAAGCCAAAGAGCTCACCGACCTTGTATTACAAAGCGGCTCCAAAGCCACCTTACTTGGGGATAAAGAGCAGCTGCTTTCTCTTAATGCCGGTAAACCGTTTGAATTGAGCATGAGACAAGGACTCATCGATACGGCTTTTATGACCGACATCATTCGTCAGAAGAATGAAATACTGCTTGGTGCCGTACACAACATTGTGGATAAGCAGCCACACAGCGCCCTCGATAAACTCTCTCAGCAAAGCCCTGATACACTCGGTAGCACGCAACATATTATCTCCACCCTCGATGAGAGTGCGAAAGACCAAAGCAAAGCACAGCTTATTGCCACCGAAAAGCTGCCTTACGCTGTAGCACAGGACTACCTTGCCCGTACGCCCGAAACGCGAGAAAACACGCTTATCATTGCTTACACGAATAATGAGCGTGACCACATCACTGAGCACATTCGTGTCGGACTGATGAAAACACAAGAGATAGGCCAAGAGAACATCATCACCACCCGATTGCGCTCTACAGGTGAGAGCAAAGAAGAGTTAGCCACCATGATGCCTTATCAGAAAGGGCTCATTTTAAGCACCAAGCAAGGAGAGTACGACATCATTACCCACATTGATTCGGAGCACGGAGTAGTGACACTTCAAGACGTGAATACAGGTAAGACAAAACCGTTTTTGCCACGTAACAAAGACCACAAATACACGTCACTCTTCGCTCAATCAGAAAAGCCGCTTTCAACCGGTGATAAAATCATGACCCGCTTTACCGACAAAGCGCGAGGCATTAAAGCCAATGTGGAATACACCATCAGCCGTGCCACCAAGGAAGAAATCACCGCGCTTTCGAAAGAAGGGCAAACGTTAAACCTCAATCCAAACCAACTCAAAGATGGGCATTGGGATTACGCTTACACCAGAACTGCGGACATGGCGCAAGGAGCGACGTATCAGTACGTCATTACCACTCTCAAAGGCAAAGGCGCACTGACGAACTTAAGACGCGCTTACATCGATTTGAGCCGAGCGAGCACTCATGTCAAACTTTTTACCGATAACCCAAAACAGATGATGAAGAGCTGGTTATCAAAAGAGGTCAATAAACACAGTGCCATTGAAACCATCGAAAACATTGCACCACACAGTACCCCTTACTTTAATGACAAAGCTCTGCCTCATGAAGACGTACGTTATCAAAATAGAAACGGAGATTTTGACTACAACCAATTTAAAGAACACATCAACCAAGCGCTCCCTAAATACACCGAAAGCTTAGCCATCAACCTATTGGGACAACCGAACCCATCTAAATCAGACCGTGACTATTTAACCTTTGGTATCGGTAAATCGGCTCTAAAAGTGTCATTCACGGGGGAATATCGAGGGTATTTTAAAGACTATACCACCGGTGAAAAAGGCTCATTAATCAATTTGATGATGAGTCATAAGGAAATAAATTATAAGGAGGCAATGAAAGAAGCCCACAACATCCTTAATGATCCTAATAAATACCAACTCACCGCCAACCCTAAACATGAACAATTACTGACTACTACGCCAAAACACATGGCACAATTTGAAGAGAGAGCGAAAGAATATATACAAACCAGTCAGCCACTCACAGGCACATTAGCCGAAACTTACCTCAATAAATTAGGTATTGAACACCCTAAGAGTGACCATGTTCATTTTCATCAAGCAGTGTACTCCTCGGAGGACCAGACATTTCACTCGGCAATGATAACTAACATTCACGATAAAAAAGGAGAAACAAAAGCGATTGAAGTGACTTATTTAGACGGGCAAGGAAATAAAGATCCGGCACTCGACATCAACCCACGGATATTAGGCACGAAATCCAAACAAATAACGCGATTCCATCAAGGCAGTGATTTGCACACCACCATCATCAGTACCTCAATCGAGAATGCTTTTATTATTAATCAAGCGCATCAAGGCCAATACGACATTATCAATGTCAATCATAAGAATGACATTCAGAATATCTCCACCGATGAACTCAGACAGAACATTGTGATTGTACTGAGTCAAGGAAATACTGATTTAAATCCCAACAACGTTGAAAAAATCATGGCCAACTTTTCAGGGAGAAATATTCAGTTTGTTTCACCTGACGATATGCTTGAGGAAATTAAACAGGGTATTGAACAATACCATCAACAAACGCATCAACAAAAAGAGGAATTCGACACACCCACTCAAGACCATGATTCATTAACCAACGAGCCGGACACTGATATTAATCAACACACAAAAGAAATCAAAGATAAAGAGCTTGAACACTTCGACAGCAAAGAACCCTCCCCTCAAAAAACGTTTGATTTTAATCAGGAGCGTGACAACAACAATGACCAAGATAATAAACTAGATAGAGAGTTAGAGCGGTAGAAAAAGGGGTGTCCAATGGACTACCCTTTTTTTTTGCCTGCCAGAAACTCATCGACTTTATTATCGATATCAGATTTCACCTGTTGCCTAAAGGGTTTGGATTCTTTTTGTTGTCGGAATAATTTTTCACCATCAAAGGTTTGTCCATGAACCACATCAGTGATCGCAGATGAGCCACGAACGACACGATAAATCTCTTCCATCAACGCACGGTTCGATGGACTATCATCCTCACTGTCATTGAGTTTGATGCGCAGTGCCAACATCAAAAGTTGGCGTGTGGCCTCTGCATCACTTAATGCTTCCTTATCCCTAAACGTCTTAAAATCTTGCGCTAACTTTCCACGTAAAGAACTTTGTAGCGGATAAGAACGTGTCATATTGCCCTCCTCAATCCCAATTAAAAGCATTGTTATTCAAATGAAACTTCAATCAATTAATTTTATAAAAGACCCTTCAAGCATTGTCAATAAAGGGCTCAATCAACATTCAATGATTTCCAATTAAAGGACCTTGAAAACGCTCTCATCGCTTTACCTATAAGGGATCAATTAATAATCATTGAAAAAATATATTTATCCATTGAAATTTAATCGGCTAATTAGTGTAATTTCTGAAAATTTTTCCACGTTACTTTAAGCGACTATTATATCTTTAACTTTTTGTTTTTATTATCTTTATGTTTTTCACAGACAACCATTTGCATTGATTTCAATGCGCCGTAGGGTGTGGATGATTCTAAAGCGGTAACAATGACCTCCAATGAATCTGCATCTAGTTTGTTTTTTGGGGTGTGTTTTAGGAACGTCGAGCTCAAAAGCCGAACCGTTGGCGATTGAATCTAGGGTGATTGAGACCATCAGGGAAGGAATGTAAAACGGAAAAAGAAGATCGTGACACAACTAGCACCGCACCGTTATGGTGCAAGAAAGGTTATTTTAATGGCGACTGGTAATAGACTTTCTGAACTTTTTTGATGTATATTTTTCTGGCGCTTTCGGTACGTTTAAGAAATCCTGCATTATAAGCGCCTACGCTATTCCAGTTATAGCCATGGCTGGCAAAGTTAGAGCTTAATACCCACGCACCTAATGAAACATTAAAACAAGGTTCGTAGACATTGGTTTCATTGACATGAAATTCAGCCAGTCGAGGAAACCAACTAGAGTTAATTTGCATGAGTCCAAAATCACGACTGGTTACTTGACCTTTTTTATTTTTGTTTTCGTTATAAGCATTAGGATCAAGACTGCTTTCAACTTGTGCTATCGATCGCAGCAAATCTGGATCAACATTATAGTGTTGTCCTGCTTCATCAAAACAAAACGAATACCCGACACTTGGAAAGACCGACAAAAATAAGATTAGTTTTTTCATAAGCTAAAAAATGGAGTCTAAAGGAACTCCATTATATCGCGTGAATTGACGTCATCAATATTCATTAGGGAGTAAAATCGTAGTGCAACTACGATCACGCTCGGTAATTATCCAGACTTGTTCATTACAAATGGTGTAACTTGATAAAACCCGCTCGCCTGTCTTGGTGGCTTCGTCATTGGTAATTTTATCTTCAACACAGATATTTCCCCAATCACCATTTTGGTGACGATGTAAGTAAATCGGTAAATTCACACCAATATTGTTATTTAGCAGTTCAGCAATGCCTTGTGTACAAACAACTTTGCCAAGATCAAACTGCACAGCCGTACAAACATAATTTTTTTCTTTTGTTTCTTCGTTACCTGATGTAACATTTTTAATGTTCATTTTATTTACCCCTGTATTTAAATTGAATTTGCCTTGATATTTGATACAGCAAATATCAAGGCGCTTTACTTTTAGCGTTTAATAAACGTCTTCCGTTTTACGAATGTGATTAAACACCTCATACACTTCATCGTAAGAAATGCCATACTCTTCGAGCTTTTCGACACAATCACAAATGTCATTGGTATAGAAACACTCGTGATTGAATAGCTCACGGCGAATGATCGATTTTTTACCATTCTCTTCGATGTCTTCGACGATCCCTTCTTGAGCAATAGAATCTAAACGGTTCATTAATTGCTTCGCCTTATCAACAGGGCAAATTAAGCCCATACCTAACGACGCATATTTCACGCCCTCTTTTTTTGCTTCATCGAACTGTTTAGTGGAAAAGGCAAAAAATGCCCCAGCTTCATTAAATGCTTGCGTTTGTTTGGCTTGAATATAGTGAGAGAGATATTTCATGACTTACTCCTGACGTTAATACAAAAATATCCCAGTAATTAAAACGGGCAACGATGGAACGAAAAGAGGGCTCTCGAAGGGGTTGATACATCCTTCACAATAAAATTGTCAGTTAAGTCCCCTATTTTAAAGTGGTGTAAGATACTCTTCTCAACCTCAGCCAGAGTGGATGGGTAGAACTTAGAATCACGCGAAGTAAATCCCGCGATTTTGAGTTCAGCTAAGGTAATGTCGCTACACGGCGTAAGAGAAAATCCGTGCTCTTCTTCCTCTGTACGCTGAGGAATACGCAATAAAGAGATATCATTTTTTGGTGAGCTTTCGTGCCCAGCGGCGAAACGCTGGTCGCTGAAATTCGATTTAGAGAGAGTTGGGGTTGAGTTTTGTTGTGCCATGAGGAGTTTCCTTTTTGTTTGAGTATCACTTTTATGGAGCCGCTTGGCTGTCCAGACCTCAAACAGGGTTCTTCTCTGCAGGGGCGCGAAGCGTTTATTTACCCTTGCAGAGAAGGTTCTGATTGAGGATGGTGAACAGTCTGCGAGCGCCATCCAGTGATGCGAGTCGAAAGGAAAATCGGCACATAAGAAAACAAGCCCTTACTCGAACTTAATTGAAGCCAGTGAAAGGCAATAAGGAGGCACGACGAAGCGCAGCTACGCAGTAGCGGAGGCGTTGGGTGATTGTTCGCAGTAACTTAATGTCACATCGAGCTTGCTCGATAACAGTGCCATAAGTTATCGCGAGAGGAGTGAAGCGACGGAATGAGCCGACCGAAGGGAGAACGCCCAATATTTAAGTTTAATACGTACTTTATAGATTGATTGGCGTTAGAAAAAGAACCGTCCGTACTCAATCTTCAAGGGTAAGCGTTCGAACGCGGTTCAAGTCAAATATCACAATAAATCTAAAGGGCTATTCGCCGTCTAGCCATTAACTCAATTAGCCTCCATCTTTTTGGTCAGGGAGAGTGGAAAGTGAAAAAGCTTGATGCAAAGAAACGCAGAGCATGGCAAAAGCTGCACTTGGCTGTTCATGTCGATACACCCGAAACCATGAGTGCGGAAGTCAGTTTTGTTGTGCCATGAGCCTCTAAAAAAGAAAGGTTGTCCCTCACTGAAACTCACCTCGAAAGAAGGTAATGCTTTGGGAAGAGAGTGGAGCAATAAATGAAGCGGAAAAGGCGCTAACGAGCGGTAAAACGAGTTTGAAATACTACAACGCTCAGATAGGTGAAATGATAGTAAATGTCAAAACTACAAACAAAAATTATAGCTCTGGCTATGCCAGTTAGAAGCCAACGGTTAGCCATAGACGATGTAGCTTTATCTCCAGGCAGATTTTATCAACACCACCACTTTGCCACACAACCCTTTATGCTTGAGCAGCTAATGAGAAAGTTGTGCGAGTTCGTCTGTATTCAATCCCGTGACATCCATAATGGTTTGTTGATCTAGACCATTAAGCAGCATCTTACGCGCCATCTCCTTGAGTGCATCTTGACGACCTTTTTCCTCACCTAATTGTATACCTTCTTGGCGCCCTTCTTGGCGCCCTTCTTGGCGACCACGTTGTTCGCCTTGTTGGCGCAATTGTTCTGCAATAGTCATAAGTGTTTCCTCGTGTTTCGGTACTGATGAGACCAGTGACGTAATTAACGCTTCTAGGTTACTCGTTTCACCCACTTGGAGTAGGTAGCTCATCAATGACTGTACTTGCTTATCTGTAGTGTAATCGGTTAAGAGCAATGTGACCAGAGGCTCAAGGAAATCCATGATATCGCGATGCCTAGCGTGCTTTTGTACAAGTTCAAGTAACGCGATACGGCGATGCTGCATTATCTCATCATCGGAGATGACCGTGACATCGACCAACGGAAAATCTTGAGTATAGAGTGCCTTAGCCACAACAGGATTCGCAAACCCTTTTAACCAATTCATTTCATAAGGATACGGCGAGACTTGGCCATGGTAAAACTGCAAAGGTATCACTAAGGGTAAGTGCCCATGACCCGCTTCAATATGCTGTTGCATGGCAGCAATAGCGTAACGCATCAGTCTGAACGCCATGTGTTTATCTGGCCGACTTTGGTGCTCGATTAACGCATAGACGTACCCTTCCCCCTGAGACGTTTTAAGAGAATAAAGGACATCCGAATAGTAAGGCCGTAAGTTTTCTTCTATAAAGCTGCCTGATTCGAGCTTTAGGGTCGTCAAATCACAGATTTCACGCAGCTCAGCAGGCAGGTGAATATCCAATAAGTCCTTAGCGGTTTCAGGGTGAGTGAGAAACTGCTTGAAGAGCGCATCGTGTGGAGTTGGCGTGGTCTTTTTCATTCCATTATCCTAACACCAAATAAGTCAAATCAGTACCATGATAAAAATTCTGCACCATGTTGGTTTCTTTCTACACATCAATTTAGTTCATTTACTCTAAGTAATCTTTGCCCCGAAACAAGTTACGAATCATTTTAACGCATTTTCAAACGAGTAAAGTTTGCATTAGATTAGCTAATACAACTAACGTGCAAGCAATAGGAAGGACTACAGCTTATCCGAAATGTACTTAACTCAAAAAGCGTAACTATCTGTTAAAGTTTCTTCCATATCGGAAATCAGTGATAATATTCTTCTCATAGACGATTTACATAATAATGGGATGAAGATGCCTCTCGAACTACCCGCTGAACTACAGTTTGCAACTGAATATCCTTTTGCTATCCCTGACAATGCTTTTAAAGAATTGCAGATACTGATAGGGAGAGTTAATTTCAACGAAAGGTGTGAGGAAAAAAGCCTCATTGAAATCTATAAGAAGCACATAGCGAAGCCAGCGGGAATAGAGTTCAGCAGAAGTTCTAATATTGACTGGGCAAAAGGCGATCTGGAATGGTACATGGCAGAGGCAAGGAAGAATGGCCCGGGCTTTATTGCTGCAATCTATAATGCATTTGAGCAGCTATCTCGTTTCGAAATCACCGTCCCTACAGACGCACACATAAACCAAATTCTATCTAGGCATGGAATGCCTTGTCATATCAACAATGGTAAGCTGGTAATGGCAGGAAATGTTCAGGTGCCAGAGCCTCCAGAATCTATGTCTCAAACAGTCATTAGGGCGCTGCAAGATGCAAAAACACTACCGCCAGCAAGTGCAATTGATCGTGTCCATACTGCACTTCATGCATACATCGTTAGCCTTTGCCAAGATGCGAGTATTCCATTGGATTCAGGTGTTACAGCACAAAAGGCTTTCAAAGAACTGAAGAGCAATCACCCCGCTCTTCAGTCTCAGGGAAATAGGCCATCAGAAGTTGCGAATGTTCTTAACAGTATGGCTGCTACCATCAATGCTCTGGGTACTATTCGTAACCATGCAAGTCTTGCGCATAATAACGAACTGCTTCTTGAACCAGAAGCGCAGGCGATGATTAACGCAGCAATGACTATATTTCGATACATCGAAGAATGTATGGCTAGATATAACAGAGCCAACGTCCAGCCTAGTCCTGCATATGGGGTGATATAGAGTGGGCGTAATGTGTATTCGCCCAATATAGTGTCTACTTGATGGACTATGGGCGACCAAGGGGAAAAACAGTCGAGTAAAATATGGATTTTGGAAAATATAAAGTAACGAGGCATCTCAAGCCTCTACAAGTTCCTAGTAAAGAAAAACTACTTCTCGATGTGTCTAACATTGAAGACAGTTTCACTGGAAGAGCCGATGCTAGTATTGCAAACACCTTCATATTTGAAGCAAGCCACCTGATTGTCAATAGTCTTGCCTTGTTCGAGCAGGGTTATTTTGACTGTGCCTTTTACTCTCTACGTCAGTCATTAGAAGTCGTAATGACGATGATGTACCTCTATGACTCTGAAGAAGAAGTTAGGAAAAGAGAACTAGAGAAATGGAAGTCTGAGCAACATTTTCCAATGTATGCAGGTATGATTAAACACTTGGAATCAAATGAGAGCGAATTTAAGGATATCAAAAGTAAACTTTCAGAGTTTTTTGACGAGACAGAGAAAGTTAAAAAGCGTCTCAATAAGTACGTCCACAAACAGGGTTTTGACAAACTTTATGCGAGTAGAAATCACCCATTAAATCGAATCAAAAACAAATATGGTGATGAAGTATTTGTCGATGAATTTGTTGGATATGTAGAGAGTTGTATTGGGACTGTAGCTGTAATGAGGTTAGCGATAGATCCGATGCCAGTGTTACTCAATGATGAAGAGATCTACGCTAGAACTGGTGACATAATCACTTACCCATACTCTGACGAGTTCATTGCAAAATATATTGGTTTTGATGCAATTGAAAAGTACAAGCAGACATCAATGTATACATTGCACTATGACTGTTTTATGCAAGAAGAGAAGCAAAATGAAGCGGTTAGCTGGGTAATCAAAGATAAGTTTGTTGATGTAAGAAGATCGGATGAAATTCTAGAGCAAGGTCATCTTCTATCACAAGTAGAATTGCTAGGTGTTATTGCGCTACAACATATTGAGAGTGCAACTAAATTTTATACTTGCGGTGGATTCGTAATGTACTTCTCAAATAGAGATACATTAAGGCAGAAGCAAGGATGGGATTCTCGGCAATTTGACAGTTTTCTAGAGGCAACGCCTAGCACTAACCTCCCATTTGATGAGGTGTTTATATCAGCTTTCAAACTCCCAATCGGCGAAATTTTTCTGGAGCATAACGAACTAATTTCGGAAAACGACACTTACAACATTGAGTATCTTATCAGCTCACTTAAACAGAAAAACGCCAGCCTTTAAGGTTTCAAGTTACTTTTCTTAATCTCGGATAAGACTGTAGAAGTAACGTCTCTATCACTCTTTTATCCAAAGCCTTCACAGGCTGAATTTTTACCCGTGGCATTTTCTTGCTCGAAAATGCCCCAAAGTGAGCTAGAGAGGGATTGAACTCAGTTTGAAACCCTGTAACTTGCCTTACTTTTCCTCATGCCTAGAGTTCCAACAATATAGCTAAATGTTCTAATCCACAACAGACTAACCTTCAATCACACTTACGCACGAATATGTTGCTCAACTATTTCTAAGCTATTGAATAATAGAGAACTAAAGGGAAGTTTTTGATTGATAACATGCCTTAAATTGGAAGCAATATGTGCTTGCACGGTTTTCAACTAGAAATTAGATTAAATCTTAATTATATACATAATTTTCAGTTGGTTAGATAGGTTTCATGAGATATGCTGAATACATAAATTCGTGCTGGCACGATATTAAAGTGTTAGTTCTAAGGAGACAACTTTGAGTACGAATAAATCCGATTTGGCAGCAGTGATTGGCAAGGGTGTGGTGGGTGCAATACCATTTGTGGGTCCTTTAGCAGCAGAAGTGGTAGGTTCAATAATTCCTAACCAGAGAATTGACCGAATCGAAAAACTACTGGTTGAATTAGAAACTAAAATATCAGTTAAAGAGCAAGTTAAAGTTAAGGATAAGCTCAACTCAGAAGAGTCCATTGATATTCTAGAAGATGGTTTCATCTTTGCTTCACGAGCTTTATCTCAAGAAAGGCTCGACTACATCGCATCATTGCTTAAAAATAGCCTAACTGAGCCAGAAGTAAAACATATTGAATATAAGCGTTTGTTAGGAATTCTAGGGCAATTAAACGATATCGAAATACTGACTTTAAAGTCTTATGTTTTGTATCAAACTCCTGGAGAAGAGCAGGAATTTTGGGGAAAACATGGTGACATTATTCGTGTACCTCCTGCAGTCATGGGATCTACTCAGGATGAAATCGACAAATATGTTATTCATCAAACTCATAAGAATAATCTTGTAGCTTTGAACTTACTCAAACCTCGATTTAAGAAGCCTAAAAAGGGTGAGTTCCCTGAGTTTGACGATAAGACAGGTATGATTAAGGCATCTAGTCATGAGATTACAAGTTTAGGTCGTTTGTTTCTCCGCGCTATTGATCAGCTTGGGTAAATTAGAACTAATCGGGTAGCCGGAGGTATTTACCCTCCAGCCCCCACACCACCCTGCATGCGGATCCGCACAGGGCGGTTCATTCAGAACGCCTAACTTATATCTTCTGGTTTGGATATTGAACAGCGATCCATCCGTCTTTCAGTGAAAATAATCCCGCTTTCCTAAGGTAATCATTACTCAGTGCTTGCTGTATCCCAGGTGTTTTCGAACTTCGCCACGGCCCTTTGCTTGTGATACCACAACCAACGGCAGTTTGGATCCAGACTCCGCGTTTAAGTAAGTTTTGCACCTTTGTCCGTGGTTTACGCCACTGACGCCAGTAGCACATACGTACTCGTCGACGTATCCACTGGTCTAAATCGACACACGCTTGATAAGCGTTAGCGATGCCAAAGTAATTAATCCAGCCTTGCAGGTATTGCCGTAGTTTAAATAATTGATAACTCATACTGACACCCCAGTTTCGGTTTGTGAGTCGCCTTATCTTTTGTTTCAAAATACGTACCGTTTTAGCGTGCCACTGGATCTTACCTCGGGAAAAGGTGAAACCAAGGAACTTGCTTTGAGCTACCTTAACCACTTGGCTTTTCTGTTCATTAACAACCAGTTTTAACGTCGTGGCGAGGTAGTGAGTAATGCTCTTTAGCACGCGGACTCCCGCTCGTTGAGACCTCACCAGAATAATGAAGTCGTCCGCGTAGCGGGCGAATTGATGCCCTCTGTTTTCCAGCTCTTTATCCAGACTATCCAACATAATGTTTGATAGTAATGGCGAGAGTGGACCACCTTGAGGCACACCTTCCGAGCTTGCTTCAAATTGGTCGTTGACCATCACACCGGCACGGAGGTATTTACCAATAAGCGCCAGTAGACGCTTATCCTGTATCTTTTCCTTCAGTTGAGTCATCAAGAGATCATGATTAACTCGGTCAAAGAATTTAGACAGGTCAACATCGACAGCAAATGTTCGTTTCTGTTTAATGGTATCCCGTACTTTCAGTACCGCTTGTTTGGCATTTCTATTCGGCCTAAAGCCAAAGCTGTTAGTCGAAAAGAAGGGGTCAAACAGGGGGGTGAGTATTTGAGCAATGGCTTGCTGTATCACTCGATCAATAACGGTAGGGATCCCCAATTTGCGTTTACCGCCATCGGGTTTATCAATCTCTACACGTCTGACCGCTGAGGGTTTATATTCACCGTGCTCTAATTGAGATTTACATTGCTGCCAGCCCCCTTGTTGTAGCCAAAGCGGGAAGGCGTCGATGGTCATGCCATCGATACCTGCCGCACCTTTGTTGGCTTTAACTTGACGCCATGCTTGCTGTAAATTTTCAGATCGGAGCAATTGAGTGAATAGATCGCTGTTGAAGGATGGTTGCCTATCATTACGCTGTTGATAGTAATCGCCTGTCGGCGTAGTGGGTATCGACAAGTTTGACAAGACTCCTCCTTCTTCTAAATGTTCAGGCCTTCACCTTGTCCCAACCATTACGATGGGCGTTTGGCTACTATGCCGTCTGCTGACTTCTGCTTAATCACTTAACGAGTTACCTCGTAAAGCGCTATCGTTGTTCATCGGTTTCGCTCGCGTGAGTTGATGATGCTCACGCGCCAGGCCTGTTGAACCAGAGGCCAAGCTGGTTAGGTTAACAATCGCTTGTTAAGCAGATCTCCCCAGATAAGGACATGGACTTTCACTGCACAACTGCATCATTTACGGTGGTCATTAAATCACTTGGCTTCGTCGTCTTGTGCCAACTCGCCTCTGACCTACGCCTAGTATGATGTTCTTGTTCATCAGCTCGCAGTTTTGCTCGCGGCTTCCTTCAGACCATTCCTCGCGGAAAAGCCCTTGCCATTCGCTAGTAGTTAACATTTAATATCAACAAGTTGATGATTAAATGGTGATTTTCCTACAGAGGACTCTCACCTCATTAGTTCATACCCATGCTGGGCGTACACAAGGCAATCAAGGTTGACGCGTTACACTTGGCGGTTTTGGTCTGGAGTTAAGTGCTCTTAGTGGGTTAGTCGTGGCGCACCTTATTGCTGGCGTTATATGCCCGAGAGTGATGAGGGAAAAGGAAGAAAAGTGAATATTTTTTGTAAAATAACGAATCAACGTCAGGAAGATGATAAAAAAACTAAAGAAAACACTGATGTTCCCAACTCTATATCTGATCGTGACCTCAGAAGGTTATACGCTGTTGAGTTTAAGAGTCAGTCTTATGCTTCTTACTACACTACAAGTATGGAGAAAGATAAGAGTATTTTGACCTTATCGGTGGCTGGGATTGGCTTTTCTCTAACACTCTTGAAATTAGCGGAAGTAGTAAATCTGCATGACTTAATCATATTTGTTTTATCCAGTCTTTCCTTCCTTGGTTCTATTTATGCTGTTGTTACAATGTTTGGTAAGAACGCCGACTTCATGATTGATTTGACGCAAGACAAAGATGTGAGTGTTAAACAGTATCAACTGCAACAATTGGATAAAGTAGCAATAAGGTGCTTTTACATTGGGATAGTATTGACGATTATATTAGGCTTATCAACGTCGATAGGGCTCATAAACAAGGAGAAAAATATGAGTGAGAACGAGAAACAGAACGTAATACAAACTGAAGTCAGAGGTATCTCGTTAGAAAGTTTGCAAGGGGCACAACAAATAAAGAAAAGTCTTGCGACTGCTGCCGAACTCGCACCAAGTGAAACAACACAACCAACCTCAAACTCGCAGTCTAGCTCTTCGGCTAGTGGTCCTGCAGCAATGAAACCTGACATAGACTAAAGGCATATACAAAGCATTTAAGAGTGATTCCCAACGCATGGCATTTTTCATTCCATCGTTGGGTTTCGTGTTTATGGCGCAGTGTTTTAGTATCGTGGTAGGGTTGCTCACACCTTTATGCGGCGTTAGTTTTATGGAGAGTGTAAATGAACAAGCGAGCGATAGAATGTGTTTTTGGTTCATTTAGAAATGACTTCATCAATATCAGAAAGTTGGAATGTGATGATAAGTACAAAATTACACTTTACCTGTGTTTGATTGATGGTATTTCTAACTTCTCAGTTCCGAGTGAAAAGAAAAATAATAGAGAGCGGTTTATTAACACCTTGAAGAAGTTCAGTGATTGGACTGATGGAGGGTTAATTAGCATCCAACAACTCAATGCGTTCATTCACTCTGATGTAAAAGACATTGATGAGCTTAAGTGTTTAGCAACTGAAGAAGTGTCTATCTTCGTCAAAAATAGGTTGTTTCCGACAGATAAAACTCTAGCGGTATCAGGTTTTACAGCTATTTCACAAGTAGATATAAAGTCTGATGAGATCATAAGTTTGTGGAATAAATATGCTAGTGATAAGGGTAAGTTACATAAAGCGTACGTAGACCAATTTTCTCACTTTAGTTTGTTATATGAGCTCCGAAATAATTTGATTCATAGTTTCCAAAACTGTTCTGGTGCAAGTTACGGTATCTACAAGGAACCCGGATATAAAGTTGTCAATATTGCCACTAATTCAGAGGAACAACTAGTTTCTGGTCATAGAGTTGAGCTGGTATACCCATTGAGCTTTATTGAAAAAGTTACCGACAGAGTATTGGTAAATACTCAAAGCTACTTTGAGTCTAATGATATTGATGTTTTACAGCATATAGACGAAAGTGAAGTTTGGCGGATGCAATAAAACTAACAAGCATTTAAGGTTTCAAGATACTTTTTCTAATCAGGCAGAAGCTTGTTAGTGCAATAGTTCTAGCACGTCTCTGTCCAAAATCGTCACAACCTGAATTTTAACGCACAGTATTTTCTAGCTCGAAAATGCCCCAAAGTTTGTTTCGACCACTATAGAGGATCATTACTAAACCTAATGATAAACACCTCCAATAACGATGATGCTCAATAGTACTGTATGAACACGACGTGGAAAGCCATCAGTTGAAACTACACCGTCAATGTTGTTGTTTTTTTAAGTAATAGTTGATAATTTGAACCGCATTGAGTTGATATGCATCCGTTTCAATAGGGTGATATGCGGGATTGCTCAGCAGATATAGCGTTATAAGCCATCGTTTTTTGCACCAAATTGAGGGAGTATTAATGGATCTAAAGAAGAAAGCATTTTTATTAGACGTAGGTAAAGAGCTTCCTGAAGAGAACGTGGCTGTTTTTGCAGGAGCTGGAATGTCGGCAGGGGCTGGTTTTGTTAATTGGGCTGAACTGCTTAGACCAATAGCGGATGAACTTGGCTTAGATGTTGAAAAAGAAAGCGATCTTGTAGCGCTTGCACAATTCCATTGCAATGATAATGGCAACAACCGTAGCCAGCTTAATCAAAGGCTTATAGAGGAATTTTCACGAGAAGCATTAGAAACAGATAATCATAAAATCCTTTGTCGGCTACCAATACGCACTTATTGGACTACAAATTATGACAAGATGATTGAGTCTGCTTTAGATAGAGCTGGAAAAATAGCTGATGTTAAATATACAAAAGATCATCTATCAACAACAAGACCAAAGCGTGATGCTGTTGTGTATAAAATGCATGGCGATGTCGAGCATCCAAATCAAGCGGTTTTGACCAAAGATGACTATGAACGTTATCACGTAAAAATGGATCAGTATTTAGCTAATTTGAAAGGTGATCTGATTTCAAAAACTTTCATATTTATTGGCTTTAGTTTTACAGACCCAAATTTGGACTACATCCTAAGTAGAGTCAGGGTTGCGTATGAAGGGAGCCAACGGAGGCATTATTGTTTTATTAAAGCTATAGAACAAGAAAACGATGAAAGTTTAGCTGATTTTGAATACAAGAAAATAAAGCAAAGTTACTTCATCAAAGATCTAGAAAGATTCAATATAAAAACAATAATAGTCAATAATTATTCTGAAATTACAGATTTATTACTACGCCTAGAACAGAATTATAAATCCAAAACTGCTTTTATCTCTGGTGCTGCTCATGAATATGGTGAAATGGATGAAAGGGAGGCACTTAGTTTTGTATATAGCTTAAGTCGGTCTCTAGTTTCCCAAAATTTACGCGTTGTTTCCGGTTTTGGGTTAGGTGTTGGCAGTTCTGTTATCTCAGGCGTATTAGAGCAGACGTTCACTAATCCAAAAGCCAAAATTGAAGATCAGCTTGTGTTACGACCTTTCCCACAATCGACGGAAGGAGAGATGTCTTTATCAGCTTTGTGGACAAAATATAGAGAAGACATGATTGATCATGCTGGCATTGCCTTATTTATGTTTGGTAACAAGTTAAGTAATAACAACGTTGTTTTGTCTAACGGAATGCGTGAGGAGTATGAAATTGCAAAAAATAAAGGGTTATTTTTAATTCCTATTGGTGCTACGGGTTATATGGCTGAGCAACTATGGGAAGAGCAAAACTCAGAAATTCAGAAAAATACGGGCATCTCAATCGAGATGAAGCAACTTTTCAAAAAACTTGGCGACCGCCAAGTTGAGACTAAAGAATTAATTGATTTGGTAATTCATATTATTAACTTAAAAAATAGAGGGATATAAAGTATGGCTAGAAAAGCATTTTTTAGTTTTCAGTTTTCAGAAGATAACTGGCGTGCAAATGTTGTAAGAAACAGTTGGGTTACTCAAGATAGAAAGAGCGCTGGTTTTTTCGACTCTGCTGAGTGGGAAAAAGTAAAAAAGAAAACTGATGCCGAGATAAAAAAGTGGATTGATGGGCAACTGAGTGGATGCTCCGTAACAGTTGTCTTAGTAGGCTCAAAGACTTGTAAGAGTAAATGGGTGAAATATGAAATCGAAAAAAGTATTGAGCTTGGAAAAGGTTTATTAGAAATCGATATAAGTAAAATTAAGAACAAAGACGGCAAGACATCAACCAAAGGAGATTGGATGCTTACTAGTTCATATAAGTCTTATAGGTGGAACAAGGACGATGGGTATAATAATATGGGGACTTGGATCGAAACCGCTGCAAAAGCTGCTGGCCGCTAATTTATTGCTTATAACAAATAAGGATTAAGCGCTGCGAAGCCAGTACTTAATCCGGTTGTTGAACAAGCCCGATGCCTCTATATAAGTAAATTGTGCGATCTTTTCCTGCGGTGATCCCACCTCGATGAATTTCTCAAGGCGAGCGCTGTCGTGATAAGACTATATAGATTACTAAAAGTTATCCGTAACAGACTAAATTAGCATAACCGCTGGCAAACTTCTGTCCAAAAATGTGTTAAAGGGTAGTCTCCTACCCTGTTTCAATCAGCGGCCATAAGCCGCTTTTTTAAATCCAGCCTCGCTCAGAAAAAGACACCACACACTCAAATGAAACCACGAAGTGGTCCAGTACTCGGATATCAACCAATGCCAACGCATCCGTCAGTTGACGGGTAATGCGTCGGTCAGCTTGACTTGGGGTGGCGTCGCCACTTGGGTGGTTATGATAGAGAATAACCGCACTCGCGTTCGCGGCCAGCGACGCTTTCACGACTTCACGCGGATAGACCGAAGCGGCATTAACGGTACCGTAGAACATCTCTTTGGTGCGCAACACTCGATGTTGATTATCGAGGAAGATAATCCCAAACACTTCAGACTCACAAGCGGCCAAGGACGTTTGACAGAACGATTTCACCAATTCAGGCGAGGTTAATGGCGTTTGTTCTGAGATAATCAGTTTGGATTTGAGAATGCTTGCGGCCTGGTCAAGGATGCCCTTTTCTTCTGATGTGAATAACGAAACATTTGAGTATTGAACAAGTGCTGACATGGTATTTCCTTTCGGTCTTGGTGAGCGTCTGACTGTCCGTACCCAGTTGCAGGTTCTGCAGCGCAAGGGCGCGCAGCGGCGAAGCCTCCCTTGCGTGAGGGTTCTCAAATGGGACGGTTTAAAGGAAGTCGCGACAACAAGCCAAAAGGACAGCCTAAGCCAATATCTCAACCCAAAGTACGTCGCCCAGGTAGAAATGTCCCTTCCCCACCAAGAGAGCACCCTGCTGGTTACTCGACTTGCGCCACTCGATAACCTTGGCTACTTAGGACAAGACCGAACAGGGCGTTGCTCGTCTAAAAACACGAACCGCTTGAATACCGCAAACAGTTGGAATATCGAAACAAAATTCAGACAGATTGATGATCTGATGAGTATTTGAGCCGTCACGCATCTGCCGACTTTAGTCGTCATACAGACAAGAGAGTAAAGCCTTAGCCGACGTGCGATGCTCAGAGGTTGTTCCTATCGTCCTTTCTGCTTTCTTTGCGTAGCCGTAGTCTTCTCGCATCTGTTTAATGGTGGTAGTCAGGTCACACACACTGATACTCACCCCCTTGCCTCAGTTGCCTTGCTCTAGTATTAAGGCGTCGGTATACCCAAACTCATTCACCAAAATTTCATGAACCTTGACGGCCTTTACGGTGGAATCAAAGTCGGTCGAATTCACCCAAATCACGTGCATGGATATGTCAGCGGATACTGTAGAACGCACTTTCATGTGACCCCCTAAGCGCCAAAACGCACATCAAAACAAAACCCTGAGCACTTAAACGTCCCCTCTCCCGTTGTCACAAAGCGCAACGCGGGAAACACAGAACCGTAAGTGGTGTAAAGAATGATGTGATCCACTCGCTCGTGAAGAAACCATTCACCAAAGCCAGCACCATTTAATTCGATGAAAAAATTACGGATTTCATGGAAAGCAAAACGACGCGATCCCAATAGCGGAAACTGCTGCTTGATAGCTTCAACGAACCCTTGGTCTTTTAACGCTGCGATATCAGCCTGCTGCTCTGGCGACTGGCGACGACTGAACATTTTCAAACGCTGGATTTTGGAAACCCAATCAGACTTTCTTTTCGCCTCATCACGACACTTTTTGACTTGAGAGCGCAACTTCAATACCGCCAAAGGACTAGAGACATCATTTTTTGGTGAGCTTTCGTGCCCCAGCGGCGAAACGCTGGTCGATGAATTTGAATTAGAGAGAGTTGGGGTTGAGTTTTGTTGCGCCATGAGAGTTTCCTTTCTGTTTGAGTATCACTTTTCGGAGCCGCTTGGCTGTCCGCTCTCTCAACATCGTTCTGCTTTGCAAGGGCGCGCAGCGGCGAAGCCTCCCTTGTAAAGCAGGTTGTGGGGAGAAACGGTTAACAGCCTGCATGCCCGAAAATGATGCGAGTGAAAGAAAATCGGCGCATAAGAAAACAAGCCCTTACACGAACTTATTCGAAGACAGAGAGAACAACGAGGAGGAAACGACAAGGCGCTATGACTCTTAGGACAATAACGGGGTTCAAACAAGGCCTAGCTGCAGGGGAACCAAGGCAACGATAAGAGTCATGATTAAAGACACGTTTAAAGTGTTAGTCTTTACAAGGAGAGAAGGCCCAGAACAGGTAATAAGACGCTTCAAGTGTCATGTTCATCCGTGCTAGAAGTTAAGTCCAAACTAAGGCTCTATGAAATGTCTTAAAATAGATACAGAGCCTTAAAAGCAAATATGTATTACATAGGTAATACATATTCAATTCATTTTATTAATCAACTCAACGAGCTCTTCATCATCTATCTTGTCTCGATATAAAGCCAAAGCTCGGTACAGTTTCGCTGCAGACACATTTCTCTCTGTCTGCTCTTGCAGATTTGCTACCCAATCGGTTATCCGTTCTTTATCAGTAAGTGACATTCTAAGAGTCAGAGGAGGCACCATATAAGATGTCGTCACTTTCTTTTTGACAGTCGTAATTCCAGTCGACTTACTTGAACCTTCGTTCTTGTCAGTAGAGATAGCTGTTATAGCTCCTCGTTTTTTCAACTTGCTCATATGTATTACCTATGTATTACATCAAATTCAAAAGAAACGCAGCCAGTTTTCGGTAATCGTTATTAACAAGAGATCCCGATTTATAAAAGCGCACAGGAGAGGAAACGGCATTAGCTTGTCCAACATGCTCAGAACGACGGACAGATACTGGTAGCAATTTATCTTGTACTACCTCCAATTCCTCATCAATGAACTCATTAATAATAGTGTTTCTTGAGTCGACCTCGTTCCTCAAGATCAGATAATTGCCTTCATCCTCCTTAATTTCATAGACAGCTTCGAGTAAAGAGCTAATGCCGTCTAATGAAAATGCACCTGAATCTACAGGGATCAAGATAAGGTCTGAAGCCTGGATTGCGTTAAGAGTCGTTAGGGATAAGTTTGGTGGAGTATCAAGAAGAATGAAATCATAGGTATCACCTAACTTCGCTAATTGCTTTTCTAAAATTCGTTCACGATTAATCTTTGTCAGTGATGTTTCGATGACACGTGACAACTGAACATCAGCGGGAACGACATAGAGGTTTTCAATAGAGTTCCCATTAATCTGTGCAGGTTGAATTAAATCGACAATGGACACAACTTTAGGCTTATCAAACAAAGCAGCCACCGTCTCTTCAAACTTAAAATCACGTTGTCCGGTTAACGTTTTAGAGCAGTTCCCTTGAGGATCGAGGTCAATAACTAACACTTTTCGTTTTCGTGCAAGCTCAGCCCCTAAATTGACAAGAGTCGTGGTTTTTCCAACGCCACCTTTTTGGTTCGCCGCGCTGATGATCTTAGTTTTCATAATAAACACCTCATGTATTACATGTGTAATACACAATAAAAAACAAAAAGCACACTGTCAATGTATTACATATGTAATACACTTTTTCTATCAACACTTAAAGTTATTCCCCCGTTACCAGTCGATGATGTCAAGACACTAAAAATCCTAAAGAAAGTGACACCAGCCGCGAGATCACTATCCGTATGAATCAAGTTATTAGGCTCCTCACCAACCAAAACTTCTTGGTTAAGTTAATCCCAACACTAGAATCAAAGTCAGTTCTGAAATTGAAAATATTGTGACTACGACGGGGGACACTGTTTAAGCATGAATCGGATTCATCAAGTCCCGACGCGCCATCGATATTTGGAGCTATCTGACTCACACCAGAAAGACGCGAATTTAAACCCAAAGAATGGCTAAGTTTTGCCTACTGGCGTGATGAGCAGCGCCAACTGGTTGAACGCCACGACAAGATTGAGTCACCCACTGGGCAGAGTCATGGAAGTGAAATCCCACTGTTCATTGTGGCTGTTTGTAGAAAGGTGTTCCCAAAAGAAAATACCCATAATGAATGAGAAGCCCATTGAGTCTTCTACTCTTAACACGACATCGCCCTGATCTAATAACTCGCCCATCGCTTGTTGGTAAGCTTCTTCGACGATGGTTTGTTCCCAAATACGCTCGTATTCGGGTAAGACTTGTTGTCTAGAGATGGTCGACACCCTGAAGCTTAATGCGCCCTCGATACGATGTCGTCGGCTGGTGATCAGTTTAACCTCCGTCCATGAAAGTACTGGTTTGGCGAGGCGCCTAGATTGGCGTTCCTTTTTCTTTTTCGCCATACTCGAGTCTTAACGGATGTAGACCATCAGCTTATCAGAGGTGGCACAGACGCTTGACTGTTTGCTCATACAAAAATCAACATAAACCTTGCTCCGCGCGCATCACAAACAAGATGTACACCTTGTCCCCGTCTTGCTTGCAAAAAACACGACAAGGGTTGACCACAACTTCTCGGTAATTGAGGTGTTCAACTTTGTCGAAAATATTTTGAATCATCTGCTTGGCCGCAACCAGATATTCAAGGGCAATGTATTTCGCGATATCCTTGAGGTCCGATCACGCGGCTCACTCCAAATCACTTCAGCCATTTTGACATCTTGTCCTTAGCTTCATCCTGACTCAAGGACTTGCCTTGTGAAATGGCGCGCTCACCACATGCGATCCCTTCAAAGATAACCAAACGGTTTTGCATAAAATGATAGTCGTCCACATCAACCAAATACGCAGAAGGTTTACCGTGTTCGGTGATTAGCACAGGTTCTTTGGTGTCGTGTAAGTCCGCTAGGATTTGGGACGCTTGACGCTTGAGGGAAGTAACGATCTCGACTTTCATAAGAGTAACTCCAAAATAAGAGTAATAAAGTGATACTGTCGTATCACTTTCAAGGTGCCAGGTTTAGCGCAGAGATATTGAGCGTTAAGAATCACTCTTAAGTCATGCTTCTTATGAGTAGGAAACTCACTCAACAACACACAAACAGCAAATGGCGTCACTTGGGTTTCGGCCTTAGAGCCTTGCTATTCTTGTGATAAGATACCCTCACCAGAAAATAATCGATGTGAACAATGTCAGAACATTCATACCATCAACTTCTTAAGTCGACCTTCGAAAACACTCTTCTTCACCTTTACTTCAAAGTAAAAACTTCCAGTCACTTTGTTAAAGAAGAGCAACGAAACAAGATCATCATTGACTTCTTAAAGCCAAAAATCAAACAAGCTCGATATAGCCTTATCAAGAAAAAGCTTAAAACTGTTTGTTTGATGAAGAGTAAATTTGGCTCAATCGAAAAACACTTAGAAAGCGTTTTATCTCAATATTCAGCGATAGAGAGCAAAAACGACGTTGATAAGCTTTATGCCTTGTTAGAACGCTTTGAGAAGAGCGGATTAGAAACAAAACTTATTGAAGAGACCCCTAAGCAGGAAATGGACGTTGTTTATATCGACAGAGCACATATTGATCATTGCTTCGATAATGAAAACCGTCAGATTGCACCCATTTCGCTGTTTATACATACGAATGAATTAGACAGATTCACTAAGAGCTTAGCAACCCAACCTTATTTCACATATGAGTTGTGCCAAGCAAGTGAAGAGTTGAATAACTATCATTACAAAGTCCACCCAATTAGCTAACCATACTGCTTATCACACACTGTTTAGCCTTAACTAGTCCAAGACTCTTGTGAGTGCTTACCTGTACTTTTCCATCAATTGTCTATCCTGTACCTTAGTAATTGTCCCACAGCTATATGAAGCGCCAACTAACACAACCAAATCTAAAACGTTGGGCACTTCCAGCCCAAATCAAGATGTGTTGTACGCGATTTACCAAGCGGTACTACCGTCCTTTTTTCATCACAATCAAGGCCAATCTTTTGATCTTCTAACAGTAAGCTGATCAGATATAAGCCTAACGCTGAATGATCTTGGCCATTCGTCTTCACCGCTACGGCTTCAACAATGAATTCAATTCCTGTTGACAGTGTCTCTTTATCTTTAAAAGACATAACTCCTCCCTTAAGTTACTGTGTAAATATACAGCAATATGGAGCGGGTGAATCCATATTTAAACAAATTGAGACATCAATCACATTGAACAGGGTCATGTCGACTCACCCTTAGAACACATTTCATGTCTTTAAAAAGGAGCTCGCGGACAAAAAGTAAGAGAGGAGATGATCGGGTGTCCAATAAATGCAACCTAGTCTCAACTCCATAATTGAATTTACTAAGGGACCTCGTTTTTAGTCGATAGTTACTCATTATTATTTAACTCAAGGAAAAGCCGACTCAAGCACCGCCTTCTTTTTCCCTACTTCATACTCCGCCCTCTCTAACGTTATAGGGGCAGATATCTGATGAACAGCATAATTACCACGAGGCTCTGGCCCATTTCGCCTACTTTCGGATAAAGCAGACTTGACCCATTCAAACAGATAGACGTAACGACTGACGGTCTGGCGACACAAGTTCGCCTTACGCGCCACCAAACCAATCGTGAGCTCCTGATTTTTGCGTAACAGAAACAGACAGGCGCGGATAATTCGGCGAGTGGTCTTCGTCCGACGAAGGTTATGAGTTCTTCTGGCCGCTCTACGCTGCCTTTCCTGTAAACTTAATCCACTATCCAACCTCATCACACCTCGCTGGCAGTCTGACCGAGCACAATATTTATCCCAGGTCCAACGAGAGACGCTTTTTACCACCGCTAACACCTCACTGCATGGCAAAGACGGCTTACCCACCAAATTGGCATTATTGATATGTGCAAAGCTCTCTACACGGCCTTTAAAATTCGTATAGCTGCCCTTTTCCCTTTCTTCGTCGACGATGTCATAAGCGAACCGGCGAGTACGTTCAAACAAAGTACAATTCCGGGAATAAGAAACGTCACTCTCTTGACGAAGCCACGGCCGCGTACTCTCCAGTTCAAGCGAATCCGCTAACTCGTTAAGTTCATAGACACTGCGGTGAAGTTCGGTTGTCTGCCACCAAGGATGAAAGGGCGTTTTGGCAACAGGCCCTGAATAACTCAAGTCCGCCTCCAATCGCAAGGCTAACGCGCGATAAATGGCTTTGAGGTACTGAATGGGTTTGGAGCGAGCCTGATCACTGGTGCAAACCGGTACAATGGCATAAAAAAGGTGGGCTTTATTACTGGTACGGTTTCGGACAATCATATTGGGGGGCGGCAACCCTTCATCTTGCCAAATGTAGGGATTGGGGAAAGCTCGGTGTTCATGATCAATATCGAAAACCATCCACGCCTGCATCTCTTTTCGATTGACCTGCATATAGGGCCATCTGACGGCGTAGTTTCGAGGTCGAATTAGCATCGCGGTTTTGTTGTCACTGCACCTCGACAAATAAGGCGCTTCCTCAAGCAACCGGCTCAAACACGACATAGACGAAGACGCAGCGTATTCAGAATGAGCCGTCATCGGCTCGCCCTCACCGTCCCTTGTCCACGTTGACTTCCTGACTCGCTCTGGATAAACACCCTTTCCAAGGCCTCGTACGTTACGACCGAGTTGACGCTCTTAGTGGCGCCCAATAAGCCTGTCGAACCTGATGAATCCTTTCCATTCAGGCGTTCAATTGTTAAGTGTTCGTCATTTCCCCTCACCCCGCTTTTCACAGGACAGCGGAATGCATCACGCCATTGGTCTTCGCTCACTACCGCTAGATAGAAGACCGCTTCTTGGCTTATTTGAAGCACCTTACCGCCTATGACCGCCCACTCATGATTATTCATCACGTTTTCCTTGGCTAACAGGCTCTCCTTTGGGAGCAGCCAATGACGTTACTCAGGCTAAGGACAACGCGTTAAAGCCAACGCTGTCTGATTCTTTGCATTCGCTTTTCAAGACCGAATAAACGAATTCGCAGCCGTACTTGTTCAAACACCCGATTCGAATGCCTTAATTGATACGTTAACCTCATCCACTCAACCAATAATGGCGAAAGTTGACGGTCACATAACTCGCGTCGGATGCGCCTGATATAGCGAAGGCCTCTTCGCTTATCTTCCTCTGTTAATCCATGACCAGACCTTTCAGAAGATGGCTTATGATCCGGAGCAATGAGCATCACCCCTCCGAATGAATACTTGAAACTGATATACCACTAGCGCCCACCTTTCCGCCCTATCGCTTTGAGCAGACCAACACCTTGATTCAGTTTTTCCAAACTATTGAGGAGCAAAACCTGACCGCTGATATTCGCGTGTACGGTCTGAACAATCTCATATTTCTGTGCCCGAGTAAGCCTAGGCTTTCCTGCATACTCCAAAGCCATTCGAGACAACTCACCCGAATGGGTCGAGCTCTCTAGTGCGCACAAAACAAAGGCATCATCGGTAGTGTTGGGCGGTATATAAGCGGTGACCACCCCAAGTCCAAGAAGTAAGCTGTTTACAATAATGTGATTACCGCTCACTTTGGCGAGAGTGATGGCTTCAACACAACTCAGGACATGAGGCTGATCAGGATTAAGTTTATTCCGCAGCATGGTCGGACTCATCCCTATGACCTCTGCCAGCCTAGCCATATTCTCTGACCTAGCGAACACGCAACACGCCTCATTAAAGGCCCCTTGTTTTGTGCGAGAAAATTCGCCTATTGAGTCAATTCCGTTCATAACCAATACTCAATTGAAGAAAGACGAGATGACAACGAAACTCCAACCAAGAATGTTAGCCCCAACGGACAAAGCTCTTTGGTCGAAGTTATGAAAGATAAACGCATGGCTATTTACCCCATTCTCTCCAACGTTTCACGCGTTGCCATTTCTAGCAACATGACCATATTGATGAGAGGGGTTTCTTTACCTTTTGCTTTAGTTTTAATAGGTAAGCGACCATCAGCTACCCAATCCATGATGGTGCGTTTCGGCATTCCGGAGAACTGAGAGTATTGGTCGTACGTCATGAAAGGCGTATTTAGGACTACTTGATATGAGAGCATAATGATATCCTGCTTGGTCATTGAATGTTTAATTTCGGAATGACGAGTTGCACCCCACCATTTCGAACTCAATTGCGATTATTGATCACATATGAATAACAAGCAACTTAAAATAGACCAAATATCGTATTTGGGAGGTAGAGATATTATCAAGAAGTTGATAGATATCACGAATTCAGACCGCCAACAGGACGTAGCAGACGTATTTGGCATCCCAAAATCAACAATCGCGACTTGGCGACAGAGAAACCTTACTCCCTTTGAAATTGCAGTAAGGACTCATTTGAGCACTGGAGTCTCACTTGAATGGTTACTTCTAGATAAAGGCGAACCGTACCCTAAAACACCAACCCAAAAGCATATTAATAAGAAGAACGAATCGAAAACTCTTTTCGATATCGACTGTTTCTCTATTGACGACGGTAAATTGGTTGGGAAAGGGATACTTGCATTCGATAAAGCTCTTCTAGACGAGTTAGGTGTGAGTAATGTAATAGCAATCAAAGATGGAACTACTACGTTCCTTATAAATAAAGAATCTCACCATGCAGTAAGCGGTACATACCTAGTTGATATGGACGGCCTACTCTCGCTAAACGACATCCAGCGCTTACCAGGCAAAAAGCTAGCCATCAGCTTTAACGGTTCGATTCTAACCCTCGAAGAAGATGAAGTAAGGGTTGTAGGTAGAGTCGCGTTAGTGATAGAAAAGCGTTAACTGTTACACTCATCTGTTTGAGAGCCCTGCAGCTAATTTGATTAATAGCGTCACCGATACTTAACGAGCCTCTTATCACCCTCCCTCGTGGGGAGTGGCACTTGCAAAGACAAAGACTGCCTTATGGCAGTCTTTGGGTCAGTGTTGGTCGTTGTGCAATCTCTAAGTAGTCCTGAAACATTTTTGGACAAAAATGAGCTAGTTACATTACTAAATTAGAGAACAATGGATTATCTAAGGTATTGCAATACTACTAATCTGGAGACCAAATCTCGTTAAACATTACACAAGAATAACTTTGAAACTCTTCGAACACGATAGCAACGAGTTGGAGGAAGAAAGGCTTCCCTACACTGGTGAATGTGGCGTGCTATTCTTGAACGGTCTCCCGCCTCGCTAGTTTCAAATCGAACTTGATTTGGAAGTTGCTCAGGAGATAGAAGGTAAGGGTGAGGCTGACTCAAGAAGCAACTCATAAAAACGTTTTGTCGCAGGCCCCGTTTTTATCCCTTTAGGTAAAGTCAGATGCAATGGAACATGATAGCCACTGCCATTTTCCACATTCAGTACCGTTAGTTTCTCACTACCTCGGCTATCAACAATATGCTTAGGCAGCCTGCAATAGCCCACCCCCTGCTCTACTGCACCAAAGGCATGGTCGAAATTATCAACCGTAATGCGCTGACTCGACTTTAACCAGCCCACATCTTTTTTCTCGCCCAGTTTTTCAATCGAGCCTAAATCTCTCACCACAATTTGTGGCAGCGACGAGAGCTGGTTGAGCGATATAGACGTCCCCCTAGTTATCGGATGCGAACTCGCCACAACAGGCTCCATCTTGGTAAAACCAAAGGCTTCTGCAGGGTAATTGATTATGGGTAGATTAATGATGGCAACATCAGCCAGTTCTTGAATGACCATTTCAGTGGTCTTCGACAGTGATGTTTCTACCACTTGTATCGATGTACTGTTGTTCTCTGCCATAAAATTAGCCATCGGCTTATAAAGATGCTCAAGACAGCACAAATGATCAACTGCGACTACTATTTCTGACTCAACCCCCTTTGCTAACTGCTCACTGATCAGCTCTAGTTCTCGCGCTTGTTCCAGCATGCTGCTAGCCCTGCGCAATAACGCTTTACCGTCTTCAGATAACACCGTTCTTCGACCTTCAACCTGAACCAACGACACGCCTAGTTGACTTTCCAGTTTTCTCAACGCATAGATCAGCGTGGTATGGCTCTTATTGAGTTGCAATGCCGCTGCCTGAATGCTACCAGCACGATCTATCTCATGGAGTGTTTGCCATTGGTCGAGGGTGGTCTTTAATCTCATTGGTCTAAAATCCTGACATTTAATGGCAATATTATGAACTTTCCAGTCCATTTTTTAAAGGTAATATCTAAACAGGCAATAAAGCCTCCTATGTTTGCGATATGACAGGAGTCTCAGCGCAATACCAAGTATCTGTTTGGAGAAATAACCATGAAATTATTACAAGTCGATTTTGAATTTAACGGCCCATTTGGTGAAGAGATGTCGAACGCACTCGTTGGCCTAGCAAAGTCTATCAACAATGAATCGGGGCTGATCTGGAAAATCTGGACTGAAAACCAAGCCAAAAAACTGGGTGGTGGAGTCTACCTTTTTGAAGACCAACTCAGTGCAGAGACTTACCTAGCAATGCATAGCGCACGCTTAAAAGAGATGGGCGTGGATAAAGTTCGCGGCGTGATTTTTGACGTGAACCAACCATTAACTACCATTAATAAAGGCCCAATCAACGGCTAGTTCAACCGTTCATTCCTGAGTGAAAATAAAAATAGTGAAATGAAAGAAGAAATAGCAAAAGACACGAAATAGAGATAGACCAAATGAACAATAAAATGTTTTTAAGCCTACACGGCATCATATACGCAGGGTTTGCCTTAGCGCTGTTTTTCTTACCCACTGTCATGTGGCCAATGTACGGTGTAGAGATCAATGATAAATACGCGTATTTTCTCTCTCAGCACACCAGTATCTTTCTTGGCGGCATCGCAGCGATAACTTGGTTATTACGAGATATTGAAGCGGGGCTCAGCGCCAAAAAGCTCATCCTAGGTTTGGTTGTAACCAATATGCTTGGGGCGATCATCACACTGTATGCGGCTTTCACTGGTATCTTTGTTGGCTTTGGTTGGACTGATCCTGCGTTTTTCCTTTCACTATCGGTACTGAGCGTGTTGCAGGTTCGTAAGCAAGTTTAAACGGTTATTCAGTTCGGATAAGCACAAACAAAAAGCACTTGGTATATGCCGAGTGTTTTCGTATTCAACCAATTTATCAAGACCAAAGTTAAGTTCACTAAATAAGCGGAAATCTTGATGTCTAGCTTAGGTGGTAAAGCCTGAACTTTAGAGGCAATACATGTATAAGAAAACTTAGGTCAAATCTCATACCGTAACTCGTTATGTAAATCGAACGAAACCCATTTCGGGCAAAAGTTACTCAGACGAATTGGGCAACAAGTGAAGAGCCTTTTTCTTGTGGCACTAAACCACTTCTGTACACAGTTAATCCTCAACTCGAAGACCGAAATTGTGAAAAACGTCAGAATAAGGAAGCTCACGAGGAAACCAAATGGGGTCTTCCCGTTTCAGAAACGTTAACCCACTCTACTTCTACCGTTTTGATAGTTATGCTAAATTTGAGGCGAAGCTCATCTAAAGGAATGACAATGAAAGCATGGATAGCAATTACGGTGCTAGCCTCAGGTATTTTGAGTGCTGCTGAATTTCGGACGCCAAACTGCCCAATTGGCTGCCCTAGCCTAGAAATTGACGGTAATGTTGTCATCTTTGAGCGTTTATACACGCTCTCTCAAAACAAGAAAACACAATTTGCAGATTGGGTCGCATATGAAGTCGATATTCTTAACTTCGGAACAACAACTAATCGAACTTGGAAAAATAACCCTCTACTTGTTGAAGCTGAGCGATTAGAGAAAGGTGATTATACTGGGGCTTCAAGTAAGCTCAATGTTGACCGTGGGCATCAGGCTCCCTTAGCCAGTTTTGTCGGCAGCCGCTATTGGCCTACTCTTAACTATTTGTCGAATATCACTCCCCAAGCAAAAGACTTAAACCAAGGCGCATGGAAAAACTTGGAAGAAGCAGTTAGGGATGCCGTTGGGTTTCGAGAGAACCTGTACGTTATTACGGGGACTCTCTACCGTAACGAAATGGATACTTTACCAAAAGCTGATGAGCCTCATGCAATACCCTCGGATTACTACAAAATTGTGTACGACGAGAAAGGAAATTCTGTAGCCTTTTTCATGAACCAACACACAACCAGAGATACAAATTACTGCACTAGAAAGCTGGCAGTATCAGAGTTGAGATCAATCGTTCCATATACCCTGCCAAGTGGTTTAGCTGATAGTAATGAAATATTGGAACGTTTAGGTTGTTGAACACTAAGGTTGTTTGGGCTCGAATTGCTCAGCTCAGAACATGCTCGAAGTTGTAGCTATGCCGCGCTTCCATTTAACTATCCGACTTCCAACATGCTGTGTAACTACGAATCAGTAATTAAGCGATTTAATCCACTACAACAAGTAGCTCTTCATAGGATTGAGTTACTTAAATTACCTTAGGAACAACCATGAGCTACGCTCATGAACTAATAGAGGTCTTTCAAAGCGTAGCTTTGGGATGTTTTCATGGGGGTCACTTTTACTCTATATATAATATTAGGGTGAAAGTGACCCTATACATTTAGACCATTTCAAATTAGCAATCCAGTGATAGAACTAACAAGTTATATGGATGACTGTACTAATGAACTGTCCAGGCGACTGCATTTTTGAACACCAAGCTACAGATCTAGTGAAGTGGATGACTTTCAAAGTTCATTACGTGAGTGACAGCAATCGCAAGTATGAGTTCGTCATACTGAGTAGTTAAATCAATATCGGTTAAAACGATCAGCAACAACAAATCGGGCTCCGATACATCGTTCATCAAATGCAAAGCTATATCGTCAGAATCGACCTTCATCACAGCTTGAGTCATCAATACAAACAACTGGTTTAAACAGCTATCGCAATGAGCATTTGCGCGATGGATATACTCTAGAAAAATTGATTTAGTATTCATACGTACAGAATAATAAAAACACTCACAGTTAAAGTATTGGAATAGACTGCCATCATGTGAAGAAAATCACGATGCAGTCGCTCGCATACCTAATGGGTTCGAACAAGCTCAACTTTTAAACGTACGCTTTGTTAATTCGAACAAAAGGTTAATTAAACCGCACTTAGTTTTACAAACATTGACGGCCCTAGAACCTATACTGTATATTTATACAGTATAGGTTCTTAGGTCGTAAACATGCACATTCTACCGCTTTCTCCATCCAGTATTTCTTGCTCTCTTACCTCCTGGGAATCACCAGCAGCTGAGTATGTTGAGCTTGGTGTTTCACTGGATTCTGTCTTGGTAAATAACCCCAATGCTACATATCTTGCTTATGCTAACGGAGATTCCATGGAAAGAATTGGCATCTTCAATGGCGACTTGTTAGTCATCGACAGAAAGCCACAAGCTCAGCATTTTGATACCGTTATCGTCAGCTTAAATGGTGCATTTATGTGCAAAATCCTTGATCTGCATAACAGGCTTTTGCTGTCAGCAAATCCTCATCACTTACCTATTGAGATCCATCCAGAAGATGCCTTTGCTATTGAAGGGGTTGTGATACGTTCTATTCGTCTACATAAACCGTTGCCTGAGTTCATGTAATGTTTGCTCTTATAGATTGCAACGCTATGTATGTCGCTTGTGAACAAGTATTTCGGCCTGATTTACGACACCTACCCTGTATTGTCTTATCAAACAATGATGGTGCAGTTGTAGCAGCAAATCGGTTGGCAAAAGAAGCTGGAGTCAAAAAGTTTGAGCCCTATTTCAAGCAAAAAACACTCATTGAAAAGCGTGGTGTGAACGTTTTTTCATCAAACTATGCTTTATATGCTGATCTGTCTGCAAAAATGATGGCAACAATTACGACGTTCTCACCAAGGAGCCATATTTACTCAATAGATGAATGCTTTTTAGATATAAGCCGTTTTTCACATGTTGAGTCAGACTTAACCTCTTTCGGTCAACGAATTCGTCAAACGGTCTGGAAAGAATGTCGACTGCCCGTTTGCTTTGGTGCGGGTGATACTTTGACACTATCAAAAATGGCAAACAGAGTAGCCAAAGTTGATAAAAAGTTGAATGGTGTCTGCATCATTGATTCTGAAGACAAACGCCAACAATATTTGACATCACAACCTGTATCTGAAGTTTGGGGCGTTGGAAGGCGATTGACACAACGTATGAAGTTGATGGGGATTGAAACAGCTCTAGATCTTGCGAATTTAAGTCCTGAACAAGCAAGGTGCTCTTTCAATGTAGAAATTGAACGCACCGTTCGTGAGTTAAATGGCCACCCTTGCAAAGTTTGGGACGAATGCAGAGCGGACAAACAACAGATATTTAGCACTCGCAGTGTCGGCAACCGAATAACATCACTTGAAGAGCTAAAACAAGCCCTCGCCTTTCACGCTGCCACAGTGGCAAGAAAAGCACGTAATCAAAAGAGCTCATGCGCTACTCTCATGGCTTTTGCCAACACATCACCTTTCGATGACATACCACAAAACTTCAAAAAAACCTGCACATTTGAATTTCCAACTAATGATACAAGTAAGTTGACTAAAGCAGTGACGTTGATGGCAACTAGGTTGTTTAAGCCAGGTGTCAGCTATTACAAGATTGGCGTAGGTGCGATGAACCTAGTATCCGATCGGCAGCGTCAACAGGACTTATTTTCCGAACCTGACAACCCAGCATTGATGCAAGCCATAGATAAACTCAATAACAAGTTGGGGCGAGATTCGATATTCCTAGCCGCTCAGGGAACTACACATGACTGGGCTATGAAGCGCAATTTTTTATCACCACAATACACGACAAAGTTAAAAGACCTACCGAGAGTACTTTGCTAATAAATGATCTGAAGAGTCGAAACCTATTTTTATCAAACATTTGGACACTCTTTCGAGCTAGGAGGTGCTACGGTTAAGAATTAAGCCTGTGACGGTTCTGGACAAAAATGAGTTTTAGGAATTCTAATATTAGTGATTCATGAATAACTTTTTATAAGGCAAGTTTGCCAATTAATACGCCTTTGTACAGTGCGCACTTTGTCTGATTATGTTTAATGGTGCATATCTTATAAATGTAGTGCAACCTCTTGTATTTAGAGGTTTTATCATTGAAGTATCGCGAAATGAGTAAGAATTACATTTTTCGAGAGTTAGAGTGTCAAATGACCAAGGAAGAGGTCGCTGAACTGTGTTTTAAATCTGTGAGAACTGTCACAGGTTGGGATGAGGGAAATCCAATACCTCCGGAGTGCAAGAGACTTATGAGAATGGCTAAAGGCCGAGAACTAAGCATTAGTGAAGACTGGGTACAGTTCAAAATGTTATACGATAGAATGGAGCTGCCGACAGGGCAAGTCGTGAGGCCACAACAAATATTGGCAGGGATAGCACTCCTTGGAATTCAATCCGAACTAGAGATTAAAACCTCAACACACTTACTTAGCCTTGCAAGAGCAATAGCAAAGATTAAGAGGTGAGCTTCGTTACACAAACGATGCTGCGTTCAATACCTCATAATTTAGTAGTCATGATGTTAGTCAGTTATCAATAGAGTTGATCGATGTCTCGTCACTGCTATTGATGTTTTACACAGTAGAAATTGAATTGATACATTGACGCAGTGTATTAATCAGGATTGATAACATTCTATGTGCCTTTGCTTGCAGCACTGGAATAAAAGTCGGATACCAGAAGGTATTCGGCTTTTTTTATATTAAATTTCAGCGTATTATGCAAAAAAATCAATCTAACAACTATATAGAGCGTCAGTATGAACGATATAACAGATCAAGAAAGCGAATCGTACCCAATAAACGAATTTCAGCTAACAACTACACCAAATGACTTTAATATTTCGACAATCATTTCTTTTATAAGCTCGAAGGTTTTTAAGATCCCTGCGTTTCAAAGACACTATGTATGGGACATAAAACGTGCATCGAAACTGATTGAATCTCTCCTTATTGGTTTACCAATCCCTCAAATATTTTTGTATGAAAGTGGTAAAAATGAGTTCTTGGTAATTGATGGCCAACAACGCTTGATGACACTTTACTACTTTTTTAATGGCCGCTTCCCTAAGAAAGAAAAGCGCTCAGAATTAAGAGCTATTTTTGATGAGCAAGGTCATATTCCTGATGACATAATGCAAGATGATAACTACTTCCAAAGATTTAACCTAAGACTAGACGGATTAGTTGATGGACAAGCAAATCGTTTCAACGGCAAAAACTACAAGACATTAGGTGATAGTCAAATGGCTCTCAACCTGGCAACAATCAGAAACATGATCATTAAACCAGTAGCAAATGATGATGAAGAAGATGGGGCCATGTTTGAGATATTCAACCGACTTAATAGTGGAGGTATGAATTTGACACCACAAGAAATTAGAATGAGCCTATATCATTCTAAATTCAACGTAAGCCTAATAAAATTAAACGAGAACGACGTTTGGCGTAATATCATTCTCGGTAAAGACATTGTCGACATGAGATTAAATGACGTCGAGGCTATTCTACGTACGTTAGCAATGGTAAATAGCCGTGAAGAATATAAGACGACAATATCTGGTTTTCTAAATACATTCTCGAATGCGACCAAATCATTTTCTCAAGAAGATACGGACTTCTTCAAAGAACTTTGGGATAGCTTCATGGTGGCGTGTGAGGGTGTGCAAGTTGAAGACTTTAGAACAGGTGCTAGTCGCTTGAGTATTACTTTATTCGAGTCAGTATTCTATGCAGCGTGTCGTTCTTCTGTAGAACAAAAAACCGTAAACATACCGCCAATCACCTCAGAATACCTAGCTCTCTTGAAGGCAGACGAGATATTTATAGAGTCAAGTACAGGCAAAACGACTCGTAGAGAGAGTGTAGTGACGAGAACAGACCGTGCTAGAACTCTGCTACAGGAATATATCGATGGCCAATAATGATTCTGGACGAAAAGCCATTGGTGCACTCTTCAATGACTATGGTGAGAATTACAAGTTCTTGATGGAAAATAGTCAGATCAGCATAGCTAATGACTACAAGGCTCAGTACTCCAAAGTAATGCTGCTATCTACAGCAAGTTATTTTGAAAGCAAGGTTATCCAAATCATGTTTGATATGTTGAATCCTAGTACGTGTTCAATTACGCACGGCTTTATGGAAACTAAGGCGTTGAAGCGCCAGTATCATACTCTTTTTAATTGGGATCAAAGCAACGCAAACCAGTTTTTTTCACTGTTTGGGCCTGAGTTTAAAGAGTTCATGAAAGCCAAACTAGCTGAGGATACAGAGCTGAATAGTAGTATTAGCGACTTCATGGTTTTAGGATCTACAAGAAACAAGCTAGTGCATGGAAACTACGCTACATTTCAGCTCACTCTAACGGCAGAAGACATCTATGCTAAATTCGAAAACGCGATTAAGTTTGTTGATTCATTGATACCTTTGAGTGACGAATTCCGAAAAGTCCAAGCCGAAGCTTTTGAAGAACTAGAATCAGCTTAAAGTTGATGTTTTAAACTACATGTTTTATTAAAGGCTCCTTATGGAGCCTTTTTTATATCAAACAGATGGTTAGTTAAAAAGTTTTTGAATCGTTGATAGTTAGGTCGAATTTACCCCCGTGATACAACACGGGGATTAACGACGAACAGCATTCGAAGAATGGATAACTTCTAGTAGGGCAAAACCCCATTAACAGGATGTGAATGAGTAAAAGGTCTATCTAATAATGGGGCAAAAATGAGCTAGCCACCTGCTAATTTAGAAGATCGAGCCGACAATACGGACTGTAAGTTTCTGGCCTAACTGATTTATAAATTATCACCTCTACATTAAAACAACCCAAACACATTATTTTTCCCATCTTGTTCAAGGCATTTGATCTGATGGTGCTTTGGTTCTCCACCAAACAATAAAATATACAACTTCCGGTCTTGATACGTCCCCACTACATAGTGGTCTTTTTGTATCACGTACTCGATAGTTTCGGCTTCTTCATCAGTACACAGATATTTAATATCGACCAGCTTCACCCACTTCAAACCGATCACGTTTTCAGCTTCTATAAACCCACCAAATGGTGCCGTAAAGCGATTACCTAGTTTCAAAACCGCATCAATCACCCCTTGGTTCTTCTTACTTACTCCAATTGGACCATCACTGTTGATTTTGAAATGACTGTAGCCAGCAGTCACATGAATTGATTGATACACAGCAATAACCTATTAGCTTTCTTAGCACTTTGAGATAGGAGCCTAACCTGTGCTTTTTGTCCGATATAAAACATTGTTCTACGTTTCAGCTCTAATTATGCTGTTTTTACATACAGTGATTTTAGGCTTTATTATGTCTATCCGCAATTTAAAAGATGGTTCTACCAAACCTTGGCTCTGCGAATGTTACCCGAATGGGCGAACGGGGAAACGTGTTCGTAAAAAGTTTACGACTAAGGGAGAAGCAAAGGCTTTTGAGCTTCACACGATGAAGGAGATTGACGATAAGCCATGGATGGGAAGTAAAACCGATCACCGTAGAATGAGCGAACTGTTAGACACTTGGTGGACCATACACGGTCATACGTTGAAATCGGGTAAACAAGCTCGGGAGCTAATAGCCAAGACAATTGAAGAATTAGGGAATCCAATTGCCTCCCACCTTAAAGAACGAGACTACTTAGACTATCGTGCAGCGCGAATACCCTACCGTGGCAAAAATAAATCTATTAAGATTTCACCAACAACACATAACACGGAATTGATTTATCTAAAGGGAATGTTCAAGAAACTGATTAAGTACAATCAATGGAAATACCCCAATCCACTTGAAGCTATCGAAACAATCAAAACAAGTGAGAAGAACCTAGCATATCTAACCAAGCCACAAATTGAAGAGTTCTTAGTTAACCTGAAAAATTTCAACCGAGTCATTACAGTCTCGATTCCGCAGCTCATTGTAATTTCTAAGATTTGCTTAGCCACCGGTGCCCGTATAAGTGAAGCTCTAACTCTTACCCGTTCACAGGTAGCTGAATTTAAACTGACTTACACCGAGACAAAAGGTAAGAGGAATCGAAGTGTGCCCATCTCACCAGCTTTATATCAAGAGATCTTAGATATCGCCGTGAGCGACCATGAAATTTTTAACACGAGTTACAAGGACGCCTGGCGCTACATTAAAAAAGCTTTACCAGAGCACGTTCCGAGTGGGCAAGCGACGCATGTTCTACGGCATACCTTTGCTTCGCATTTTATGATGAACAAAGGGGATATCTTGGTGTTACAGCGTATTCTTGGGCATACTAAGATTGAGCAGACAATGGCGTATTCTCATTTTGCTCCAGAACATTTGATACAAGCTGTACACCTCAATCCATTAGAGAATTAATGGCGACAAAGTGGCGGCAGACACTGTAATCGACCGTTATTTAGCGGTTTTATTCGTAAAAAAGGCGACATTTTCACTGTCGCCTTTTGCTATTTAGAGCCTATTTTTTTCTATTCCCAATCAAGGATAACCTTGCCAGAAAGCCCACTACGCATAGCATCGAAGCCAGTTTGGAAATCATCAATTTTAAAGTGATGAGTAATGATTGGTGATAGGTCTAACCCTGATTGAATCAAACTTGCCACTATATGAAAAAACAAAAATAACCACTAAATATCAATAGTTTAAATTAATTATCAATTAAGAATGGCGACAAAAAAGGCAACAGTTTTACCTGTTGCCTTCTGATATTCAAAACCGGTAGTATCCTACTCCCAGTCTAAAATTACCTTACCAGACATACCAGATCGCATCATGTCGAAGCCTTTCTGGAAGTCGTCCACTTTGTAGTGGTGAGTAATAATTGGTGTTAGATCTAGGCCAGATTGAATCAAAGAAGCCATCTTGTACCAAGTTTCGAACATCTCACGACCGTAGATACCTTTGATAACCAAGCCTTTAAAGATGACTTGGTTCCAGTCTACTGCCATGTCTGATGGTGGAATACCTAGTAGAGAGATCTTACCGCCGTGGTTCATGTTAGTCAGCATGCTGTTGAACGCAGATGGGTTACCAGACATTTCTAGGCCTACATCGAAGCCTTCAGTCATGCCAAGATCAGACATTACGTCTTCAAGCTTCTCTTCCATCACGTTTACTGCGCGAGTCACACCCATTTTCTTAGCAAGATCTAGGCGGTACTCGTTTACATCAGTGATTACAACGTGACGAGCACCAACGTGCTTAGCAACAGCTGCAGCCATGATACCGATTGGGCCAGCACCAGTAATTAGCACGTCTTCGCCAACTAGGTCGAAAGAAAGTGCTGTGTGTACTGCGTTACCAAACGGGTCAAAGATTGAAGCTAGATCGTCAGAGATTTCTGCAGGGATCTTAAATGCGTTGAACGCAGGAATCACAAGGAACTCAGAGAACGCACCAGTGCGGTTAACACCAACACCTGTTGTGTTACGACAAAGGTGAGTACGGCCGCCACGACAGTTACGACAGTGACCACATGTGATGTGACCTTCGCCAGATACACGGTCGCCGATTTCAAAACCACGAACTTCTTGGCCAATGCCAACAACTTCACCCACGTATTCGTGACCTACTACCATAGGTACTGGGATTGTGTTTTGTGACCACTCATCCCAGTTGTAGATATGTACGTCAGTACCACAAATTGCGGTTTTCTTAATACGAATAAGAAGATCATTATGACCCATTTCAGGTTTTTCAACCTCGGTCATCCAAATGCCTTCTTCAGGCTTTAGCTTAGAAAGTGCTTTAATTTTCATAATGTTACCTAGTTCATCTCGCCTAACTGTAAGGCGAGAATCAAAAATCTATATATTCTACTGGGTGTTGCTCTATCTAATTAAAGGATGCTCGTGGCACCCCTTTAAAATTAGATGATACCCATGTCTTTACCAACTTGGATGAACGCATCGATTGCGCGGTCTAGTTGCTCACGAGAGTGTGCAGCAGACATTTGCGTACGGATACGAGCTTGACCTTTTGGTACTACAGGGAAAGAGAAACCTACAACGTAGATGCCTTTCTCTAGTGCGCGCTCAGCGAACTCAGCCGCTACTTTTGCATCACCAAGCATGATTGGGATGATTGCGTGGTCTGCACCGCCCATAGTGAAGCCAGCTTCTTCCATGCGAGTACGGAAGTGAGCAGAGTTTTCCCATAGTTGAGTACGTAGGTCGCCAGATTCCGCAAGAAGATCTAGAACGCGGATAGACGCAGATACGATTGCAGGAGCAACAGAGTTAGAGAATAGGTATGGACGAGAACGCTGACGTAGCCAGTCGATCACTTCTTTCTTACCAGAAGTGTAACCGCCTGAAGCGCCACCCATTGCTTTACCAAGAGTACCAGTGATGATATCGATACGGTCTACAACGTTGTGGAACTCGTGAGTACCCGCTCCGTTTTCGCCCATGAAGCCCACTGCGTGAGAGTCATCAACCATTACTAGTGCATCGTACTTGTCTGCAAGGTCACAGATAGCAGGAAGGTTAGCCACTACGCCGTCCATTGAGAACACACCGTCAG
The DNA here is from genome assembly GCF_041466145.1 of Vibrio sp. 10N.239.312.D08. Taxonomy (NCBI): domain Bacteria; kingdom Pseudomonadati; phylum Pseudomonadota; class Gammaproteobacteria; order Vibrionales; family Vibrionaceae; genus Vibrio; species Vibrio sp. 10N.239.312.D08. Next base: position 142,332 of record NZ_JBFSSD010000008.1, read on the forward strand.
TTACGATTAGTGTGTGACGAGCGCCAGCTTCTTTAGCAGCGATAAGTTGCTGCTCTAGCTCTTCCATGTTGTTGTTCGAGTAACGGAAACGCATTGCTTTACACAGACGAACGCCATCGATGATAGATGCGTGGTTTAGTGCGTCAGAGATGATTGCGTCTTCTTTACCTAGAATTGTTTCGAACAAACCAGCGTTTGCATCAAAACAAGATGTGTAAAGGATAGTGTCTTCTTTACCTAGGAACGTAGAAAGCTTTTGCTCTAGTTCTTTGTGAGAATCTTGAGTACCACAGATGAAACGTACTGAAGCCATACCAAAACCGTGCTGATCCATACCATCTTTAGCTGCTTCGATAAGAGCTGGGTGGTTAGCAAGACCTAAGTAGTTGTTTGCACAGAAGTTTAGTACTTCTTCACCAGTCGAGATAGAAACCGCTGCTTTTTGTGCAGAAGTAATAATGCGCTCAGACTTGTAAAGACCTTCTTCTTTAACTTCTTCGATTTGAGTTTGAATCTGTTGGTAAAATGCAGAAGACATTGTCTATTCCTTCCTAATTATTATTCAGCAGCATCGCGCCGCATTATGTAGGGGATGTAAACGATTTCAATTCGATCATTTACACTGTAAAACTTATACCCCTATTCTAGTTGAACATCCCCTTCTCGATTATCCCTTTAGTTGGAAAAACATTAATGAATCATAGGCACGAATAGTAACTCGAAGCGACACGATTATTTACTAAGCAACTTGAGAACCTTACTCTAGCCACACCGAAGCACATGATTTTTTTGGCCAGCCAACAAAGTAAATTTTCGCCAAAAACCACTTCCTTATATGGAATCTGCCGTTAAACTATTGTAATTCACATGATAGTTATCAGCGCTCTCACAACGTCGTAAATTTCTAATATTAGTCCGAGTATGTATGCCAAAAATGATCCCAAACTTTGATCAATTATCTAAGATTGAGAAAAAGGAGAGTCGTATTAAGCTAATCATGATTAGCTTTCTTTTAGTTTTTACCCTCCTCGTTACCACAGCAATTGGTACTTGGGTAGGAACAAATAAGGTTTTTGAGGTACTTAAACGTATTCATACTACTGGAGAGTTGATATTTTCTTTGGATAGGGCTCGTCTTAACACGTTAGGCTATGTAAGAGATAATAGTGAAAAATATTTAAATGAAGCCTTAAGCTATATTGAAAAGGCCAAGGATCTGACATTAGATTTAAATGATCACAATGAAGAAAGAATTCTCGTTCTTATCAGTAAATATAGAGAGAGCTTTTTAGAGTATGTTGCGATAGATAAAGAAAGAAAAGCAATAATAGCCGAGTACGCAGCACGCTCTAATTTGGTAAATAATAATATAAAGATGGTTCTGAACTTCAACTATACTTATAGAAACCCTCACACAATTGAACTTATAAACAGTTTGATAAGTGATAAAACTGCTATAAACAAAAAAATAGTCAACTCTCTTACTCTTGGAAGAAGACTAGACACTCAGCAATTAAATGAAGCTATTGGTATTCTTAAAAACATAAAATCCAATTTAGAAGAGCTAATACCTCTTATAAAAAACAAAGATAAATCATATTATCTATCAAAATTATCAGAAGACACTGATTTCTACATTGATATATTTACTAAATTAAACAAGAATAACTATGCATTGATTAAAAATTCTAAAGAAGCTACTCCATCCGTTTTAGAAGCCGAAGCAATCATACTTTCTATTCGTGACGAAAGAATTAATAGTGTGAGTGATTTAAAGCTGACCTCTTATCTCATTACGCTACTAACGTTGTTGTTTTTCATTGGTATGGTTATGTTAGCGTACTTGATTTACCATTCATTAAAGAGTTTAGTAAGGCTTACACACGAGGCAACAATTGCTAGAGATGAGGCTATATCATCTACAAAAATAAAGTCTCAATTCCTTGCTAATATGAGCCATGAAATCCGAACGCCTTTAAATGCAATAATTGGTATGAGTCAATTAGCAACGAATACTGACATCGATATCGATAAAAATAAATATATAAAAAATGTTAATAACGCCTCTAGATCTCTATTGAAGATAGTCAACGATATTTTAGATACATCAAAAATTGAATCAGGTTCATTTAATATAAAAAATAAAATATTTTCGCTGCCTTCATTGATTGACGAATTCTACGAGATGATGTTTATCATTGCGAATGAGAAGGGTTTAAATTTAAAACTAAGTTATAGTAATGACATTCCAAATTATGTCTTAGGTGACTCATTAAGATTAAACCAAATTCTATTAAACATAGTAGGCAATGCGATCAAATTTACTGAAAAAGGTGAGATCAACTTATTAATTTCATGTGATAATGTAAACAAAAATAAAACAAAACTCAGTTTTGAAATTATAGATACAGGAATCGGAATATCAGGTGAAGATATAGATAAGCTATTCAAACCTTTTATCCAGGTAGACGAATCTACGAGTCGTATGTATGGAGGCACTGGTCTCGGTTTAATTATCAGTAAACAACTTGTTGAACTCATGGGAGGTCGCTTAACAGTTAAAAGCGATCAAGGTAAAGGTAGTCAATTCTCATTTGAGATCATCCTTGATATTGCTCCAGAGATACTCGATAACCAAGAAAATCAAGCTGATGTTCCGAAGTTGAATTTAAAACCTTTAAAAAACAAGCATATATTATTAGTGGAAGACAACTTTATTAACCAAGAGCTCGTAAAAGCTCTACTTAAAGGTGTCACCCGCTTGGATGTTTGCTCCGATGGTGAGAAAGCTATACATCAACTGAGTCAACAAAAATACGATGGTATTCTCATGGACTGCCAACTCCCCCAGATAGATGGCTATCAAGCAACTCAAATGATTCGTCAGGAATTAGGACTTTCTTTACCGATTATCGCTATGACTGCGAACATTATGTCTGCAGATATTGATAAAGCAATAGAGTCAGGTATGAATGACATCATAGGAAAACCTATCGACACCCAAGACATGTATAGAAAAATGCTAAAATGGTTCACAAACCAGATTGTAGAAACTAACGACGCTGGTGAGGTGGTTGCTGACAAACCTGTCGCTCCAATCCCGAACTGGCTAAGCAAAGTTTCCACTATTGATTTAGAAGCTGGCCTAAAAATCGCGGCCGGGAACACAGCACTGTACCTCAAGCTATTAAGCGCCTTCATAGAACAATACCGTGGTACTAGTATTGAAGCCAATGAACACCAAAAAGTACATCAATTAAAAGGAACAGCAGGCAACCTAGGTGCTACAACACTCTACCAAGCATGTGTTTCTCATGAAGAAAAGTTAGAACAAGAGTCATTGATTGAATTGAACTTAAAACTAAATCAACTTATTTCAGATCTGATGCCATTAAATGATAATCAAAAATCCCCTTCAACTCAGCTCTCAGAGGAAAAAATGATGGAGACACTAATTGGGCACGTATTAATTGTTGAAGATGACCTGATTAATCAATGCTTATTAAAGAATCAATTAAAAGACCTAGGGCTTTCTAGCGACGTTTCAAATGATGGACAGCACGCGTTAACACAACTAAAAGAGCGCAAAGGTGCGTACGATCTAATCCTCACAGATATTCACATGCCAAATCTCGATGGCCACAGTTTAGCAAGAGAAGTTAAAACAAACATCGGGCTGTATGGCTACGCGAATATTGTTGGATGTACTGGAGAATCCAACTACACCTTAGAGAATTTTGAGTACTTTGACGCATTAATCTCAAAACCGATCGATTCAAAGGCAATCTATGACAACATATCTAAGTTTCTAGTGAAATCCGAACCTCTCTCAACGTCAGAGCCTGAGAGTGAAATCGAGAGCAATTTCTCGGATTACAGTAATGAAAATAAACGAGATATTTATAGTGTCATTATTCAATCAATGTCATTAGACATTGAAAGCTTGGACAAAAGTGATGTAGATCTGAGGGCGCTGGCTCATAAAATAAAAGGCACGGCGAACATGTTAGGTCTAACTGAGATTGCAACTCTAGCTCAAGAGCTACAAAACGAGCTCGATCCTCAAAAAATTGTAAGCCAAAAGTGTATGCTGACCAAGAAAATGAACGAAATCGTTGAAGAAGTAAAAGATCTACTCGAGGGCATCGAATAATGCAGCATAACTTGAAAGTAATGATCGTTGAAGATGACCTTATTCAGAGCACTCGATTAAAGATCGAACTTAGTCTGTTAGGCGTTGAACATGTATATGTTGCTCAAGACGGCATAGAAGCGCTAGCTCTCATGAAAAACAGTAGTATCGACTTGGCATTCTGTGACATTAACATGCCTAATATGGACGGTATCAAGTTATTACTTGAAATATCTGAAATCACCAAAGAGTTAGGTGTTGTGATTGTTAGCTCTGCGGAAGATGATATTTGCGATTTAACATTAAATATCAGCTCACTTTTGGAGTTCAACTACTCGTCCCTCCTAAAAAAGAAAGATCTAAAGTCTAACTTAGCAAATGAACTACTTAAGTTCACACAAAGTGTTGAACAAACATGGCAAAACCAACCACCTGATAGCCTGTCGGCACATGATCTACATGACGCTTTTCAAAACAGTCAGGTTATCAATTATTACCAACCAAAAGTTCGCTTTGATAATCAGCAGCTTGTTTCAGTAGAAGCACTAGCACGCGTTAAACATCCGACACTGGGAATTCTCAGCCCTATTTCATTTATGGACACTATCGAAGAATGCAACATGATGGATCAACTATTCTTTGTCGTCCTTAATCGAGCACTTTGTGATATTTCGACTTGCCCTTTCGATATTTCTGTATCGGTCAACATGACGCAAGAAAACCTTGCAATACCAAATATCTGCGACAAAATCATTGAAGCATGCAAAGCGTTCAATTTTCCGCATGAGTACTTAACTTTGGAATTAACTGAGTCTCAAGCTTATCGTAACCGACCTGTTGCACTTTCAACGCTAGCTCGGCTAAGAGTACATGGTTTCAAATTATCGATTGATGATTTTGGAACAGGGTATGCCTCATTAGATAAACTTCTCAAGCTTCCTTTTACAGAAATGAAAATTGATAGAAGCTTTGTTTCTGATCTAGCAACAAACCCTAAGCATCAAGTTCTAGTAAAAATGTTACGCCAGGTAGCAGACACCATGGGTATGAATACTGTTGTTGAAGGTGTCGAAAACAGTGCTACTTGGCATATTTTACGTCAACAGGGCTTTAGCCTATGCCAAGGCTATTTTACTGGTGCGCCTATCCCATTAAACGAACTTCCTAACCACTTCAAAGTAGACGGTACTCGTCATAAATAACCGCCACAACTTAAGAAAATTTTGCAACTCTACTTTCAGCTAAAGCAATGTTATCTAATATCCCAAGTTGCTTTAGCTCTATTGGTTTATAAAGTTCTTTACAGACTTTAAAACAGCTTTTCAACAGAGCTTTTACGTCCCGTGCAGAATAATTAGAAGGCCAACCTGAAGACAACAACTGAATAAGTTGCATATTGACTTCTCGAATGTAAATATTTCTCGAACGAATGTCCACTAGCTCGTCTAATGCGTCGATAATTTGATTAGAGCCTTGATATATACTCGCATTCTCAAGCTTTTCATTGACCACATCAGTCTGAGTTGCATGATTACTTGTCAAAGATTTCATCAACTCTACTTGAGATTTAAGTAACATTGGACTCAACTGGCTTTCATTCATATCCGCTCTTATGGAATGTACATACTCCTTAAATTCTTTATTAAAGGAAAGCAAACTCAAGAGATATAAGAAATGATACTTATTATAAAACCCTTCCACTAAGTTACACGAGTAAATATGCTTTAATATAGAAATCGCTTCCCTAAGCTTCCCCTCAACAATAGAGAAATGGCACATCAAAAGCTCTTGTTCAATATCATAATTTACAACTTTATCTTGCATATCATCACTTCGGTTGTATTTTTTTTCCTTTAATAAGGATATTTGCCTAAACTCATTTAAAGCTTCAATTTTTAATTTTTTTGGATCTTCTTCAACTTCTTCTTCGTTAACTAATGAACGATTTTGCTGAATCGAGTCATGGATAAAAAGAATGCATCGAATATAATTATAACGAGCTTCTAAACTATCGCGATACGTGTCGATGTTAAGTTCGTAATACATCATAAACCTGGCAGCAGCACTTCTATAGTCCCCCTGAGATACACATAAGTTTGCAATAACCAACTCACGTTCAGGGTTACCAGGGGTCAACTCAGAAATAATAGTAAACTGCTTTATTGCTTTAGGTATATCACCATTATAAATGTCATATTTTGCATTTAGCGTCATCGCTTGCGTCGAATTCGGTACCTTTGCTAGCATTTTTTCAACAATAGATTGTGCTCTAGCAAACTCACCTAGCTCTATTAAGCTATCAGCTAAGCCAGCATTTGCCCACTCAACGTCTTTTTCAACAATAATTGAGTCATATAGCTCTTTCGCTTCATTAAACATATTTAACAATGCGTAGAACTCTCCTCTAAACTTTTGAATTAGAAAATGGTATTGAGGGTGTTCAAACTCCAGTTCATCACATAAATTAAGACCGCGAGTATAATCTTTCTGATTTTTTGCTTGGTAAAGCTGATATAAAGCAGATTTTCTTGCTAGAGACCTTCGGATCTTATTAGTAAAATAAGCTGAATTAAAAGGCTTTAAAATATATTCATCAGGAGAGAGCTCAATAATAGAACGAACAATTTTTGATAATGATTCGCCAGTTATCACTATAAAACTACTTTTTGGTTTTATTAAACTGTAGTGTTGAAGCTCTTCAAAGACTTGTTTGCCATTGAGGCGTGTATAAAAATTATAATCGCAAATAATCAGGTCAAAACCCATTTTTTTACAGTGCCAGATAGCAGCTTTAGGATCTTTTGCATGATAAATATTCTTATCATTCAAACCTAAGCTAATCAGCATTCTTCGAATACTCGACAAGATCACTGGGGAGTCGTCAACTATTAAAGCTAATATGTCACTGTAATTTTTCATAAATGGGTTGCTCTCCTATAACCGGGCAAGTGTAACATGACCAACTTTGTAAATAATCCCTCCAGTTACAAAAAAATGTGATGCCAGTCATTCTTGACTTAAGATCACACTTTTCACACCAGTAATATCCAGCTAATTGATATGAAGAAGAATAACAAAAAATATGTTACTCACCCTGAATTCATATCAAATCTCAATTTTTCATCTCAAAACGATATAGTGATGAATGCCCGCTTCTCTCAGAATGCGCACCAGCAACGCCGCTATACAAATGAAACACGATGAGAAGAGAAACCAAACAAGTGAACCTATCAGACCACATCATTCAAGAAGCCTTCGAAAACGACTGGCACACCTGCTTTTATCAGCCAAAGGTTGAACCTAGTATCGAGAAAGTGACTGGTGTTGAAGCGCTGTTTCGTTTAGATATTCCAGAAGAAGGGATTTTCTCTCCAGGTGTGTTTATTGATCGTGCATTTGATTGGGTTATGAAGAAGAGATTTTCTTTAGTGTTCTTGAGCAATCACTGACAGAGGTAAAATCTCTCTCATCTCACTTGAACTTGGCAGTTAATATCAGCAAGAAGGTGTTGGCTAACCCTGATAACGTGGAAAAGGTTCGCGAATTACTTTGGAATGGCTTTGTTGCGTAATTCAATGGAACTAAATCAAGAACCTACGATCTGATCAGCTACCACCACTCTCTCTCGTAGCCTTATGCCTAAACCTCGTTACAAAACAACCAACTGGAAGCAATACAACCAATCACTCATTAACCGTGGTTCTTTGACCTTCTGGATTGATGAAGAAGCAATAAGTGGGTGGGCGCAAAGCAAACAGAATAAGCGCGGGAGGC